>JAILPG010000336.1 GCA_024699595.1 Lachnospiraceae bacterium
GTAATCTTCCAAGGCATCAACTATCAGCTTATGGTCTTCCAAATGAGGCAGTCCCGAAACACATATCGTACCAATGACTCCGGTATTCCTTACCGTTAACGGAAAACCTCCTCCACAGCATGCATATTCGCTCTCAGGCATCCTCTTACTTTCAGCCGAGCTTCCGGAAAGCTGAACATCTATCCAAAAACGCAGAGAACTCTTTTGCGTCATATCCACTGTTTTTGCCTTTGCCTTAAGCCACAGCAGATTGTTCTCATTGGTTCCGTCAGGATAAAAGCAGAATACCGTCAACCGGTTTATCCTTATCTCAATTGCTACAGGTCCGCTGCACTCCTTGCTTTTCTCATATATGAAGCTGCCTAATTTAAGGGCTTCACTCTGAGAAAAAGATTCGAATCGAAGCTTCCCCTCATCTTCAATGCACTTTCTTTCTATCTCTCTTATTTCCTGCTTATCCATTTGCTGTCCTCCATGTAAAATCTCTTTTGTTTTACCGATTAACCGGCCACTGTTAACTGCTTTCTTACCATACTGATTTTACCAAAGTTGAATACGTATATAAATGATTTATTTAAACTAACAGTCTTATACATTTTTTGATATACTGATATTCGGGAAGTACAATCCTAAAATGCATAGATAAGGAGGTATCCAGCTTTGTTCTTCCTCTTGGTGCCACGATTAATATGGATGGAACTGCCATATACCAGGGTGTATGTGCGATTATTATCGCTTCATGTTATGGAATAAACCTCACCTTTTCACAGATGCTGACTATCGTACTTACGGCTACGCTGGCTTCTGTCGGAACGGCCGGTGTACCCGGTGCCGGAATGGTAATGCTTGCCATGGTCCTGACATCAGTAGGCCTTCCGGTTGACGGCATAGCATTGGTAGCAGGTGTTGACAGGATATTTGATATGGGAAGAACAACTCTTAATATCACGGGAGATGCTTCTTGTACAGTAATAGTCTCTTCCATATTAAAACGCAGGGACGAGAAAAAGCATTGGACAAACAATTAAAAATGTTTTCATTATATCTTTAACATCTTAAGCGCGGTGGGAGTGGCGGCAAGCCCTCCCTTTGCGGTTTCCTTAAGGGAAGAAGGCAGCGCATCCCCGACTTCTCTCATGGCATCAAGACATTCATCTGCCGGTATTTTGGACCTTATCCCGGCAAGTACCATATCTGCACAGGAAAATGCCAGCATGACTCCCGTGGCATTTCTTTTTATACATGGAATCTCTACCAGTCCTCCGACAGGATCGCATACCAGTCCGAGCTGGCTCGCTATTACAAGTGCACACGCATCAGCGCATTGCTGCGGAGTTCCTCCCATAAGCTCAACCAAAGCAGCTGCCGCCATTGCCGAAGCACTTCCGCACTCCGCCTGACATCCGCCCTCTGCTCCGGCTATACTGGCCCTTGCAGCAATGACCATTCCGAACGCTCCTGCCGTAAACAATGACATGATGGCATCCTTTTCTGGTACTCCCCTGTCCTCACACATGGAGATAAGGCATCCGGGTATTATGAAACAAGGGGACGGTTCCTCGTTTCATTTTGCTATATCTCGATTACTGTATATGTGTATCTTGGAAAGGGAATCTATATAAACTTCCGTCTCGAATTCGGATATCTTCTTCTGCTGGGCAGTGATATCACGATAGCAGCCCATATAAATCTCAAGGGAACCGTCATCGGAGCGCCTGATAAACCTGCCTGCTCCCGTAACCCATATGATACTGCCGTCCTTCTTCTGCATCCGATAGGTGGCATGAGTGATATCCGGCAGATCACGATGAATGCGGACCGAATCCCAGAACAGCTTAACGATCCCGTCCCTCTCCTCTGGGACAAGAGTCTTCACCCAGCTGTCGAACTCATTCGGCAGGTCTTCCAGTCCGTCGTAGCCAAGCATCTGCCTGGTCTCTTCGTTGAATTCAAAGCTTGTCAGGTTCTCGTCACGGTCAAAAGTGCAGAAATACATACCTGCCCTCATTCCCTTCGCGAACATATCTTCTCTGAACTTCGCTATTCGATATTTACTGTTTGCCTCATCGATCATTCGGTTACATTCATTTACGAGTTCACTCTGTTCCTGCGGATAAGCAGAAACGTCAAACAATGGCACCAGATCATCTACTGCAGCACTGGCCTCTGTGGCGAACTTACCTACACCCTTTTCCATGCTGTCGATCAGTTCATTTTTATCCATCATGGCTCTTTTACAGGTACTCATTGGGTATCACGTATGTTTCATATATTTATACGTTACAACGGAACCCGGCAAATTTCAAACTGAAAATCCTGCAAGATCATTGATAACTTCACCTGCTATGATAAGACCTGCGACAGAAGGAACAAATGCCGTAGAACCCGGAATATCCCTCCGCTGCGTGCAATTTCTGACTGTTCCCGGAGGACAGATACAGTTCTGCCTGCAGCTTATTGACATATCCTCAAGGGGTCTTTTCGGCTCTTCTTTTGAATACACAACCTTAAGGGAATCGATACCCCTCTTCCTGCATTCCCGTCTCATAACCTTGGCGAGAGGGCATATTGATGTCTTATATATATCGGCTACCTCGAACATGGCCGGATTGACCTTGTTTCCGGCTCCCATTGAAGATATGACAGGCACACCTGCTTCCTTTGCCTTTTCTATGATCGCAAGCTTTCCGGTAACCGTATCGATCGCATCCACTACATAGTCATAATCATGAAAATCAAACTGATCCTGGGTTTCCGGCAGAAAGAAGGTTCTATAGGCACTGACCTTACAGTCCGGATTTATATCAAGTACCCTTTCCTGTGCCACATCAACCTTATATTTGCCGACTGTTTTTCTTGTGGCGATGATCTGCCGGTTGATATTTGTAAGGCATACCTTGTCATCATCTATAAGATCAAGGGCTCCTACCCCGCTTCTGGCAAGAGCCTCAACCACATAGCCTCCCACACCACCGATCCCGAAGACCGCAATACGGGAAGACGCAAGCCTTCCCATAGATTCCTCTCCGTATATCAACTGTGTCCTTGAAAACTGATTCAGCATCAACAGTTCCTCATTTCATTTAATGCTTTTGCGGAAATTTTTCATGCAGTTATAATGCGTCCACAAGGTTAGTTGCTACTAATTCAGATAATGATATCACTCCTTATTATAAGAATCAATACCCCCACATATAGGTTTTTTGAATCATATTCCGGATGCCTGCAGCGAAACCATATTTGCATAAGTTCCGTTAAGCTCACACAATTCTTTGTGATCTCCCCTTTCCACGATCTGCCCGTCCGATACGACAAGTATCTTAGCTGCATCTTTTATTGTCTTAAGCCTGTGATCTAGCACAAGTAAGTGCTTATTCCTGCACAGCTCCGAAATAGCATCCTGAATGGCTTTTTCATTATCTGCATCAACACTGGCTGTCGCCTCGTCAAGTATGACGATCGGTGCATCCTTCAGGATACATCTCGCTATGGATATCCTCTGCTTCTCTCCGCCGGAGGGGCCCACAAGAGCTGTCATCTCCCCGGCATTTACCTTAAACGATACGCCTTTCAGCACATCCTTTCCGGTATACCCGAAGCTGACATTCTCATATTCTATCGCCGGGATCGCCGTGTTTAATGCATTCATATCCTGCAGAGTCTTCCGTTATGTCCTGCCCACCGATCTTTATCGTACCCCCGTCTATGTCATAGTAATGTACAAGAAGTTTTGCCGGCGTAGACTGGCCGCTTCCCGACTCTCCCACAAGAGCTGTTGTCGTCCCCTGTTTCATCTCAAGGCTCACGCCATGCAGGACTTCTTCATCTTCATATCCGAACCTGACATTTTCAAAGGAGACATCTTTGCCTTCACCTGAAAATCCTTGCGATCCCTCTTTAAGCGGCGGATGATCCATAAGCTTTTCCAGCTCGGATATCTTATAATCGAGCTGCGGGAACTTACCGGCAAAATTGAGAGCCTTTAAGAATGACGGTCCTACCGCGAATGACATGCAGAGAACAAGGATCAGTTTATCAAGTGCCAAGGAGCCTGACAGTACCATGTATGAACCTATCGGAAGCATTAAAAGTGCAAGACACGGTAGAATACTTGCATAAGCAGCCATTCACGGCCAGCATACCTTGTACCAGGCGATCGTAAAGTCACGATAATCCCTCACCATCTCACCGAATCTCTTATAGGAATCGCCATCTTTGTTGAACACTTTGACTACTTCCATTCCGTTCACATACTCTATGATCGTATTGTTCATCTTAGCCGCGGATTCGTAATAATCATTCATCTTCTCAAATCCGGACTTCATCATCATCCCCATCGCCAACATACCAAGTACCAGCGGCACTAAGGACAGAAGACCCAGTCTCCAGTCCATGATGAACATGAGCACTATGATAAGGATCGGAATAAAGATATTTGCTATTCCTTCCGGAATGGCATGAGCGAGGAGCAGTTCGATCTGATCGATATCATCCGTGAATATTTTTTTAATACGTCCGGTGCCCAGATTCTGTATGCTGCCCAGAGGCTGCTTCTCAAGCTTCCCCTGAAGTGAAATACGCAGGTTTTTGAGCGTGTTGTAGGCACTTATATGAGAGAATTCAAGCCCCTTTACGTAAAGATAAGCAAATGCGAGCTCACATACAGCCACCGCGATCACTCTGAACATCACGTATGTAAGATCGATGTGTTCACCCCTTGTGAGGGGAGAAATGATCTGATACAGGAAAAAATACGGGATCACATTCGCCACGATTCCAAGTGACATGAGCATAGCTGCCCAATCAAAGAACCTGCACATCATAAGACAGTGCTCTTCCATCTGCTTTTCTGACATATCATGAACAAACGGCTCACATATTGAACTCCAAAAAGAAGTCAGCAGGATATGAAACTCATCGCGGCTTACCTGTTCCCTGGCTATTCCTCGCTTACTTGCTTCTTTATAAAACTGCTCATACGCATAACTCATCTTTATCACATAATCGTGACTGAAGCTTTCATATCTTGTTCCCGATGACTTATCAATAAGGATCTTAAAATCATCCCCGTAGCTTCGCAGCATCCGAAACATAGGGATCATCGAATCATAACTCATCTTCCATGAAGCCTTGATCTCATCATCCGTATAGGTCGAAAAATCGATCTCGGTCCGGTTTTCAAGAAAGGAATTAAGCGCGCTCACCACATCGTTTACCACTGCCGAAAACAGTTCCTCTTTCCCTTTGTAGCGCTTATAAACTGCCAGTTTTCCGCCTCCTGACGGATCTTTACAAATCCTGCATACTTACCGCCCAGGTCTACCAGTTCCTCATGTCTTCCTTTTTCAATTATATGTCCGTCATCCACCACCAGTATCTGATCGGCGGCCTCGATCGTTGCCAGGCGGTGTGCAATAATGATCACCGTTTTTCCTTTGGACAATTCCGTCAGGGCTCCCTGGATCAGATGCTCGTTTTCAGGGTCAATACTTGCCGTCGACTCATCCAATATGATGATCGGAGCATTTTTCAGTATAGCTCTTGCAATGGAGATCCGCTGTTTCTGTCCTCCTGAAAGCGTTCCTCCGCCTTCTCCGATCACTGTGTCATAACCGTGAGGCAGTTCCATTATAAAATCGTGACACCTCGCTTTTTTCGCCGCATCGATCATCTCTTCTTCCGTGATCCCTTCCCGGCCGAAGCATATATTCGCACGGATTGTATCATTGAACAGATATACATTCTGAAATACCATGGATATATTTGAGAGCAGACTGTCCAAACTGTAGTCACGGACGTTTACTCCCCCTACTGTGATCTCCCCTTTTGTTACATCATAAAATCTGGCGATAAGATTACAGATCGTTGTCTTACCGCTTCCCGATGGCCCTACGATCGCTGTTGTTTTCCCTTCGGGGATCGTAAACGAGACATCTTTGAGCACCACCCTGTCTTCCGTGGTTTTCGCATTGGAATAGGAAAAAGAGACATCCTTAAATTCGATACCGTAATGCTTTGGACGGATATCCCTGCCGTCCGCATCAAGCAGTCCTGCTTCCGAAAACACTTCCATCTTATCAAACGCATTGTTGATCACGGATAATACATGCGCACTGTCTGCGATCGGATCCACCGAATTAAAGATCGAAAGCGAAAGAAGTGCAACGATCAGCACCGTATCAAATTCCATTTCTCCTGTCATTCCCGCATACATTACAGTGATGAACATCCAGACACTTGCCAGGCGAAGCGCCAGCAGATGCAGGCAATTATAAGGGATAAATCCGCATTCTATCTTTAATGCTATCTTTTTTCCGCTCGCGCATGCTTCCTTGAATGCTTTGATCGATACCCCTTCCATTCCGAATGATTTTACGATCGGCAATCCGCGGGTGTATTCAAGCGCTGCCCTGGTCAGTTTTTCATTCTCCGCATTAAGCACCTTAGTGTTTTTAAGACTGTGTTTCGATATCATAACAAGAAAAATAAATGATATCCCCACACCAAACAGCGAGATCAACGCCGCTTTCATATTTACAAACAACATAAACAGAAATACACACAAAAAGTTCAGATATCCTCCCACAAAACCATCTACCATTCGGATACCCATATTCTCCAAAGTGGCGAGTCCTGTCGTGATCGCATTTAAAATAGCCCCGGTATCATTGCTCTGAAAGTATCCAAGAGATACTCGCTTAAGGACCTCCCCTATCTTAAGCCGGTCACGGGCTACCAGTTCATAGCCGATCTTCTCATGGAATCTTGCCTTCATATAGTCCATAAGAAACTTAGCTGCGACGAACCCCAGCATGATCAGGAGACTGCTTTTCCAAAGCTTAGGATCAGCTTTGCCTCCGCCCTGAATTTCTTTAACTATCATTCCTATCAGGTATCCGGAATATGCTATCGGAGCCGCTGCCGCAAAGGAACCTAAGAAGGAAAATACAAAACCGATATACAGGCTTGCTTTAAAGTCACCGCACCAGTCAATGATCCTCTTTATTGTCTTAAACATCTCATGCCTCCTTTACATTTCCCGCAGCCCAGTTTCTGGCTCCGACATGT
>JAILPG010000337.1 GCA_024699595.1 Lachnospiraceae bacterium
TTGAGGGTATGTGAATTGGATTTTGGCTGAGGTAGATCCTTGGCTGGGGTCTCGGAATGTAAACATTCCTCGACTAACGAAATTTCGCAAGCGAAATTCCGTTTTCCTCGATAGCTCAATGGTAGAGCATTCGGCTGTTAACCGAAGGGTTGTTGGTTCGAGCCCAACTCGGGGAGTGCGATAGATTTACGAAGTAAATCTATCGAGCAGAAAAGTTCTCGAAGAGAATTTTTCTGCTTTGTGAGCGTAAACGAGCAAAACACACGGGTTTTAGAAACCGTTTTGGCTCCGTGGTCAAGAGGTTAAGACATCGCCCTTTCACGGCGGTAACACGGGTTCAATTCCCGTCGGAGTCATGAGACTTTTACAGGATATAGTACGATGTGAAAACAAGAAAGCGGGCTCGACTCGCAACCGCTACGCACACGGGTTCGACTCGTGAAATCTGCGATTTCACTCGTATCGGCACCTGCGGTGCCTCAATTCCCGTCGGAGTCATTAGAAATTAAATAATCTGGCGACTTAGCCAAGTGGTAAGGCGTGGGTCTGCAACACCCTGATCGCCGGTTCAAATCCGGCAGTCGCCTCTTTAGGTTATTAAGAAGAAGTGATTGCTTCTTCTTTTTTTTTCGAGAGATACAAAACATGGAAAAAAAACTGTTATACAGAAGGATAGCAATGACGCTTTTTGGCGTTATCATCTGTGCTGTCAGTGTAGGCGTATTTAAGATCGCTGCACTTGGGGTGGATCCGTTCCAGTCATTTATGGCAGGACTTGATTCGCTTGTCCCGATCGGATTTGGTACCCTATATGTTATCGCAAATGCAGTCCTTCTTCTGTTTTCGCTGGTCTTTGACAGGCATTATATCGGAATTGCCACTTTTATCAATCTTTTTTTGCTTGGATATATCACACAGTTTACCTATGATTTTCTGCAGAAGATCATCATAAACCCGTCACTTACCGTAAGGATCATCTGCCTTGTTATCGGCGTGGTCGTCATATGCTTCGGATCGGCTTTTTATATGACGGCTGATCTCGGAGTATCAACTTATGACGCTGTAGCCCTTATCATATGCAACACCTGGAAAAAAGGGAAATTCCAGTATGTCAGGATAATAACCGATATAATCTGCGTTGTGCTTGGTGTTACTCTGTTTCTTTTTTCAAAGGAAGGAAGTATATCAAAAATACCTGAGATAGCAGGTGTCGGTACGATCATAACAGCTTTTTTCATGGGACCATTGATCGAATTCTTTAATGTACATATAGCCCGCCCGATCTTAAAAGGCAAAGATCCGGATATGAAACAGTAGAAACTGAGACTGAAAGAGAGGAATATATCAATGAATATACCTGATGTAATGAAAATGACGCAGGCGTGGAACACTTTTACCGCCAATCATCCCAAGTTCCCGGCGTTTCTAAATGCCGCAAGAGGCATGGGAATTAAGGAAGGAACGATTATAGGCATATCGGTAACGGATCCGGATGGTCATACGATCGATTCCAATGTCAAAGTAACCGCATCTGATCTTGAGCTGTTTGAAATGCTCAAAAACATGCGGCAGTAAGGAATGAACAGTATTCTGATCGGGATCTTCAATGTTAAAGCGCCCTGGACAAAATGTTCCAAGGCGTTTTGCATTATGCTTTGCGTTTTTTGCTTGTAATTACAGGGTCTGATAAATATAATGATTATGTATGCATAAATCCGGCTGAGGAAAACATTTTTCCTTAAAAACGGATATTGAGAAGGTTATAAGAGGAAAGCAGACCATGCCTACAGATAAAGAGATTGAAGAAGTCATTAACATGCTTGATAAAAAGACCGAAGAAGGTGTCAGCCGCATAGGTATTCACAGAGTTGAGACCGAAAGAGAGGACTTTGTGAGAGAGGTACATCATCACGGAAGATGTGATATAGGAAGCCCTTTTGCCGACGGATCGGTGGGAAATTTCGGATGCGACTGAAGCGGAAAAAAGAAAAGCAGATAAAACAACAATAAATAGCTATAAAACACAGAAAGGGAAAGATGTTATGTACAAGAAGGTATCCACAGACCTTGGATTTGTTGAGAGAGAGAAAGAGATCGAGAAATTCTGGGCCGATAATGATATTTTCAGAAAGAGCATGGAAAACCGCAAAGAAGGAGAAACCTATACCTTTTATGACGGACCTCCGACAGCAAACGGAAAGCCTCATATAGGACATGTGCTCACCCGTGTTATCAAGGATATGATCCCGAGATACCGGACGATGAAGGGATACTATGTCCCCCGTAAGGCAGGATGGGATACTCACGGACTGCCTGTTGAGCTTGAGGTAGAGAAAAAGCTCGGACTTGACGGCAAGGATCAGATAGAGGAATACGGACTTGATCCTTTCATTAAGGAATGCAAGGAGTCCGTATGGCAGTACAAGGGCATGTGGGAAGATTTCTCGGGAACCGTTGGTTTCTGGGCTGACATGGATGATCCCTATGTTACCTATCATGATGATTTCATAGAGTCCGAATGGTGGGCTCTTAAACAGATATGGGATAAGGGACTGCTCTATAAGGGCTTTAAGATAGTGCCTTACTGCCCTCGATGCGGAACCCCGCTCTCTTCACACGAGGTTGCCCAGGGCTACAAGACCCTTAAGGAACGGACAGCGATCGTAAGATTTAAGATAAAAGATGAGGATGCTTACTTCCTTGCATGGACGACAACACCCTGGACACTTGCTTCAAATATCGGACTTTGCGTAAATCCCGATGAAACCTATGTAAGGGTCAAGGCAGCTGACGGAAAGGTGTATATACTGGCTGAAGCTCTTTGCGACAGCGTGCTTTCTTCCATAGAGAGAGAGGAAGGGACGCCTGCATATGAAGTTCTTGAATCATACACAGGTAAGGATCTTGAATACAAAGAATATGAACCGTTATATAAATGTGCTGCCGATGAAGCGGAGAAACAGCACAAAAAGGCATTCTTTATATATGTTGATGATTATGTAACGATGTCTGACGGTACCGGAATAGTACATATAGCTCCTGCTTTCGGTGAAGATGATGCAAGAGTCGGAAGAAGATATGATGCGCCCTTTGTACAGATGGTTGACGAAAAGGGTGTCATGAAGGATGTTACTCCTTTTGCCGGAATGAGATGCAAGCCCACTAAAGACGAACTTGCAGCCGGTGCTGTTGACTGTGACAAGAACGTGCTCATAGAGCTGGATAAAAGAGGACTGCTCTTTGCCGCACCCAAGGTTGAGCATGATTACCCTCATTGCTGGCGCTGTGATACACCGCTTCTGTATTACGCAAGAGAATCCTGGTTTATAAAGATGACGGCAGTCAGGGATGATCTTGTAGCAAATAACAAGACAGTCAACTGGATTCCGCCTTCGATAGGCGAGGGCCGTTTTGGAAACTGGCTTGAAAACATACAGGACTGGGGCGTTTCGCGTAACCGTTACTGGGGAACACCTTTAAATATCTGGGAGTGCCCTGATTGCGGAAAGCAGATCTGCATAGGATCAAGACAGGAGCTTAAAGAAGCCACGGGACGTGAAGATGCATTAAACGTTGAGCTTCACAGACCTTATATAGATGAATATTATTGCAAATGTCCTGACTGCGGAAAGGATATGAAGAGGGTTCCGGAGGTTATCGACTGCTGGTTTGATTCGGGTGCTATGCCGTTTGCACAGCATCATTATCCGTTTGAGAACAAGGAACTGTTTGAGAGTCAGTTCCCTGCGCAGTTTATATCCGAGGCTGTCGATCAGACCAGAGGATGGTTCTATTCGCTCATGGCTGAATCAACGATCCTGTTTAACAGATCGCCTTATGAAAATGTCATAGTCCTGGGTCTCGTGCTCGATGAGAACGGGGAAAAGATGAGCAAGAGCAAGGGTAACGCCGTGGATCCCTTTGAAGCCTTGAAATCTATGGGAGCCGATGCCATCAGATGGTATTTCTACATTAATTCGGCACCCTGGCTTCCCAACCGTTTCCATGACAAAGCAGTTATGGAAGGACAGCGCAAATTCATGGGTACTCTTTGGAATACCTATGCTTTCTATGTGCTGTATGCTAATATAGACGGATTTGATGCGGGAGAGCATGAGCTGGAATATGATAAGCTTTCGGTGATGGATAAATGGATACTGTCAAAGCTCAATACTGTTGTGGGAGAGGTTGATGATAATCTGTATAATTACAGGATCCCCGAGGCAGCAAGGGCTCTTGCCGAATTCGTGGATGATCTTTCCAACTGGTATGTAAGAAGGAGCCGTGAGCGTTTCTGGGCAAAGGGTATGGAACAGGATAAGATAAATGCCTACATGACTCTTTATACCTCGCTTGTGGAGATCTGCAAGGCTGCTGCACCGATGGTACCCTTCATTACTGAGGAGATATATCAGAACATCGTAAGGGGATCGATAAAGGATGCGCCCGAAAGCATTCATTTATGTGATTTCCCTGTTTCCAATAAGGATCATATAGACAAAGAGCTTGAAAAGAACATGGATGCTGTCCTAAAGATCGTTGTCATGGGAAGAGCCTGCAGAAATGCAGCCAATATCAAGAACAGACAGCCTATTGCAAAAATGTTCGTAAAGGCAGAAGAGACTCTTTCACAGTTCTATGTGGATATAATCGAAGATGAGCTTAACGTGAAATCGGTAGAATTCTCGGATGATGTCAGAGAGTTTACTTCCTACAGCTTCAAGCCCCAGTTAAAGACAGTGGGTCCCAAGTACGGAAAGCTTCTCGGCGGTATAAAAAATGAGCTTAATAACCTTGACGGAAATGCCGCAATGGATGAGCTTAAAGCAAACGGAAGCCTTAAGTTTAACATTTCCGGAGAAGATGTGGAGCTTACGGAAGAAGATCTGTTAATAGAGATGATCCAGAAGGAAGGCTATGTCACGGAAAGCGATAACCGTGCAACTGTAGTGCTTGATACGAACCTCACGGAAGAGCTTATAGAAGAAGGCTTTGTAAGGGAGATAATCTCAAAGATCCAGACAATGAGAAAAGAAGCCGGATTTGAGGTAATGGACAAGATAACAGTCTATGAAAAAGGCAATGAAAAGATCGAAGAGATCCTGTCAAAGTTTAAGGCTGATATCATGAAGGATGTTCTTGCTACGGAAATAGTAACCGGAAGTACGCAGGGCTATGAGAAGGAATGGAACATAAATGACGAAAAGGTAACTCTTGGCGTCAAAAAGAATTAGATCAGTTCATTAAAAACATTTTAAGGAGGAGCAGCTGATGGTAAAAAAACAGACGAGCAAGTTTGACAAGGTGGCATTCAAGAAGGAGGTTGTCAACAATGTAAAGACACTGTACAGAAAGAATCTTGAAGAAGCTTCGTCTCAGCAGATCTTTCAGGCTGTATGTTTTGCGGTAAAAAATACCGTGATAGAAAACTGGATGAACACACAGAAGGCACTCGAAGAGCAGGATCCCAAGACAGTATATTATCTGTCCATGGAATTTCTGATGGGAAGAGCGCTCGGAAACAGCCTTATAAATCTTAAGGAATATAAGGAAGTAGCGGCAGCGCTTGAGGAGCTCGGAGTCAATCTCAATGAGATAGAAGACCAGGAAAGAGACCCGGCACTTGGAAACGGAGGTCTCGGAAGACTTGCAGCCTGTTTCCTTGATTCTCTTGCAACGCTTGGATACAGCGCTTACGGCTGCGGTATCCGTTACAGATACGGAATGTTCAAGCAGGAGATAAGAGACGGCTATCAGATAGAGGTTCCCGATAACTGGTTAAAGGACGGATATCCGTTTGAATTAAGACGTCCGGAATACGCCAAGATAGTAAAGTTTGGCGGAAATGTCAGGGTGGATGTGGATGAGAACGGACAGAACCATTTTTCACAGGAAAATTATCAGTCTGTACAGGCTATACCCTATGACCTTCCCATCGTCGGATATGGCAACGGTATGGTAAATGCCTTAAGGATCTGGGATGCGCAGCCTGTAGAGTGCTTCTCGCTTGATTCTTTTGACAAGGGTGATTATAAGAAAGCTGTTGAGCAGGATAATCTTGCAAGAAACATCTGCGAAGTATTATATCCCAACGACAATCATTATGCAGGAAAGGAATTAAGGCTTAAACAGCAGTATTTCTTCATATCTGCAAGCATTCAGGAAGCTGTCGAAAAGTACATGAGAAATCACAGGGATATCAAGAAGCTTCCCGAAAAGGTTGTCTTCCAGCTTAATGATACTCATCCTACAGTTACGGTAGCAGAGCTTATGAGGATACTCATGGATGATTATTATCTTGGATGGGATGAAGCATGGGCAGTTACCACAAAGACCTGCGCGTACACAAACCATACGATAATGTCCGAAGCACTTGAAAAATGGCCCATAGAGCTCTTCTCAAGACTGCTTCCGAGAGTATACCAGATCATAGAAGAGATAAACAGAAGGTTCATAGAACAGATCAGGGCAAAATATCCCGGAAATGAGGATAAGGTCCGCAAGATGGCCATCATTTATGACGGACAGGTAAAAATGGCACATCTTGCTATCTGTGCAGGCTTCTCCGTAAACGGTGTTGCAAGGCTTCATACAGAGATCCTTAAGAATCAGGAGCTTAAGGATTTCTATGAGATGATGCCTGAAAAGTTTAACAACAAGACAAACGGCATCACGCAGAGAAGATTCTTACTGCACGGCGATCCGTTGCTTGCTGACTGGGTAACGGCTCATGTCGGAGCTGACTGGATCACGGATCTTCCGAAGATCAACAAGCTTAAGGTATATGCTGATGATAACAAGGCTCAGCAGGAGTTCATGAACATCAAGTATCAGAACAAGGTAAGACTTGCCAAGTATATCCTTGAGAACAACGGCGTGGAAGTGGATCCCAGATCCATCTTTGATGTACAGGTCAAGAGACTGCATGAGTATAAGAGGCAGCTCTTAAATATCCTGCATATCATGTATCTTTACAACAATATCAAGGAAAATCCGGATATGGATTTCTATCCGAGGACATTTATCTTTGGTGCGAAGGCTGCAGCAGGATACAGAAACGCCAAGCTTACGATCAAGCTTATCAATTCTGTTGCTGACGTGATCAATAATGACGCTTCAATAAACGGAAAGATCAAGGTTGTGTTCATAGAGGATTACTGCGTATCCAATGCTGAATGGATATTTGCGGCAGCAGATGTCTCCGAGCAGATATCTACTGCAAGTAAGGAAGCATCCGGAACCGGTAACATGAAGTTCATGTTAAACGGTGCAGTTACCATAGGAACCATGGACGGAGCTAACGTGGAGATCGTGGAAGAGGTAGGCGAGGATAATGCCTTCATCTTTGGTCTGTCATCTCAGGAGGTCATTAATTTCGAGAACTACGGAGGATATAATCCTACTGATATATTCAATAATGATCCGGACATCAGAAAGGTACTCATGCAGCTCATAAACGGCACCTACTGCCAGAATGATCCTGACAGATTCAGAGATCTTTACAATTCGCTGTTAAACAACCAGTCTACGCCGAGAGCTGATATGTATTTCATCTTAAAGGATTTCAAATCCTATGCCGATGCTCAGAAGAGAGTTGAGAATGCCTATAAAGATGAAAAGAAGTGGGCAAAGATGGCTATCCTTAACATCGCCTGCTGCGGAAAATTCTCATCAGACCGTACAATACAAGAATATGTCGATGAGATTTGGCATTTAGACAAGGTAACACTGAAGAAATAAATGATAAGGACAGAAGGTTCATGCAATGAAATTGCATGAACTGTTGCACAACAGATCGCTCTGCAAAGCTTGCTTTGCAGGACGATCTTTGTGCAAAAAGTCAATGTCAGCTTCGCTGACATGACCTTCTGCCCTTATCATTATTACAATTCATCATCAATCATCAGGAGAGACATTGCAAATGGTCAGATTATACGACAATGGGGTATATCTCTTAAACGGAACAGAGATAATAGAGGATAACGGACAGGCAGAGGCAGCCCTGTCTTCACAGGGAATCAGTATAAACAGAGAGGAAGCATCAGAGAATACCATAGCTTATGGAATACTAAAGTCTCACAACACCTCAGATGACATGGACAAGCTTAAGATTAAGTTCGACAAGCTTACATCCCATGACATCACCTTTGTAGGTATCATACAGACAGCAAGGGCATCAGGCCTTGAAAGCTTCCCGATCCCATATGTACTCACGAACTGCCACAATTCCCTGTGCGCAGTCGGAGGTACGATAAATGAGGATGACCATGTGTTTGGACTGACCTGCGCAAAGAGATACGGAGGGATATATGTTCCTCCCCATCAGGCTGTTATCCATCAGTTTGCAAGGGAGATGCTTGCGGAAAGCGGAAAGATGATCCTAGGCTCCGACTCACATACAAGATACGGTGCCCTTGGTACCATGGCTGTAGGAGAAGGAGGTCCGGAGCTTGTAAAGCAGCTGTTATCAAGGACCTATGATATAGACAGGCCCGGCGTTGTTGCCGTGTATCTGAAAGGTGAACCGGTTCCCGGTGTTGGCCCTCAGGATGTCGCTCTTGCCATAATCGGAGCAGTGTTCAAAAACGGATATGTTAAGAACAAGGTAATGGAATTTGTGGGGCCGGGAGTCTCAAATCTGTCAGCTGATTTCAGGATAGGCATAGATGTAATGACCACCGAGACTACCTGTTTATCATCGATATGGCAGACAGATGAAAAGATCGAGGAGTTCTACGACATTCACAAGAGAAAAGAATGCTATAAGGAATTAAGACCGGGAAAGACAGCTTATTATGACGGCCTTATAGAGATCGATCTGTCCGGGATAAGGCCGATGATAGCAATGCCCTTCCATCCGAGCAACACCTACACGATAGACGAGGTCAACGAAAACCTTGAAGATGTTCTTGCGGACGTTGAAAAGAGGGCACTTGTAAGTCTTGACGGACAGGTTCCGTATTCCCTTAAGGATAAGATAGTAAACGGAAAACTCTATGTGGATCAGGGAATCATCGCAGGTTGTGCCGGAGGAGGCTTTGAAAACATCTGCGCCGCTGCTGATATCCTTGAGGGAACCGATATCGGTTCCGATGAGTTTACTTTAAGCATATATCCGGCTTCCATGCCTATATACATGGAGATAATAAAGAACGGATGTGCAGCAAAGATACTGGAGACGGGAGCAGTTATCAAGACTGCTTTCTGCGGACCGTGCTTTGGCGCCGGAGACACCCCTGCAAACAATGCTTTTTCAATAAGACATTCGACCAGGAACTTCCCCAACAGGGAAGGATCCAAGCTTCAGAACGGACAGATATCCTCAGTTGCTCTGATGGATGCAAGATCCATAGCGGCAACAGCCGCAAACAGGGGATTTTTGACCGGTGCGGACAAAGCGTTGGAAGCAGGCAGATTAAAGACCTATAAGTATTACTTTGATGAAAAGATCTATAAGAACAGGGTATTTGATTCAAAGGGAATACCTGATAAAAATACGGAGATCAAATTCGGACCAAATATTAAGGACTGGCCGAAGATGTGTGCGCTTACCGATAATCTTCTGTTAAGAGTGGTCTCAGAGATCCATGATCCGGTCACCACAACGGATGAGCTGATACCTTCGGGAGAGACTTCATCCTACAGATCAAATCCGCTCGGGCTTGCTGAGTTTGCCTTATCAAGAAAGGATCCTGAATATGTTGGCAGAGCCAAGGCCATGAAGAAGATCGAGGAGAGAAGGGAAGCCGGTGAGGCTCTGACTGAGATAGAAGACATTGCAAAGGTATTTGACAGCATAAAGAAGACTTATAAAGATGCAGACAGTGATAATACCGGTGTCGGAAGCACCATCTTTGCAGTAAAGCCAGGAGACGGCTCTGCAAGGGAGCAGGCAGCATCCTGTCAGAAGGTTCTCGGAGGCTGGGCAAACATATCCAATGAATACGCAACAAAGAGATATCGTTCCAATCTCATCAATTGGGGCATGCTGCCGTTTATCATTGATGAGGGCGCTCTTCCGTTTAAAAACCTTGACTATATATTTATACCCAACATTAAAAAAGCCATTCAAAATAAGCAGAAAGAGATAAAAGCGTATGTCGTAAAAGACAGCTTAGAGGAATTCACCCTTAAGATGGGAGATCTTACGGATGATGAGAGGACGATAATCCTTGACGGCTGCCTGATCAATTATTATGCGAAGTAAGAGGAGACAGAGATTCTTAGTCTGGAATAGAGCCGGAACTGTTTAGAGATGATCGTTATTGGAGGAAGGTAATGGGATGTAATGAAAAGGATTATGAAAAGCTGCAAAAAGAAAACAAGATCCTGAAGCGCGAATATGCAAGGCTTAAGCAGGATCTTTCCATGCTTTCAAATCTGAATGATTACGCTACAAGACTGAGAAACTATAACGAGGAGCGGGTGGTTGCTGCCAACCGGGCCAAGAGTAATTTTCTTGCAAACATGTCCCACGAGATCAGAACACCCATGAATGCCATCATTGGTATGGATGAGATGATCTTAAGAGAGTCAGAGGACATTAAGATCAATAAATATGCAATGGATATCAAGAGCGCCAGTAAGACGCTCTTGTCCATTATTAACGATATTCTGGACTTATCAAAGATCGAGTCGGGAAAAATGGAGATCGTTCCCGTAGAATATGAAAGCCTTTCCGTGTTCAATGACATAGCTAATATGACAATGAAAAAGGCACAGGAAAAGGGTCTGAATTATGATCTTAATGTAGACAGCCGGATTCCCAGATTGCTGTTCGGAGATGAGATCAGAGTCCGGCAGATCATGTTAAACATCATAAACAACGCGATTAAGTATACTGCTGAAGGTGGTGTCAGCATAGATGTTTCTTATGATCAGAATGCGGAAAAACTGCGCATTAAGGTAAGTGACACCGGAATAGGGATACGTCCCGAAGATATGGGGAAATTATTTGAATCCTTTCAGCGCCTTGAGGAGAGCAGAAACCGCAATATTGAAGGTACAGGACTTGGACTGAACATTACCAAACAGCTGGTGGAGCTGATGGATGGTTCTATCAGTGTTGAGAGCGAGTATGGCAAAGGAACTACTTTTATAGCCGAGGTATTGCAAAAGACAGTCGACAAAACTCCGATAGGGAACTTCTCTGATTCATTGGCCCGTGCACGGACGATGATGGAAGAATACAAGCCTGTTCTTGTGGCACCGGGTGCCAGAGTCCTGATAGTAGATGACAATGATATGAACCTCGAAGTGATACGGGGACTTCTTAACGATACCAGGATCGATGTTACTTGTGTGACTTCCGGAAAAGGGGCGATCGAACAGCTGAGAGAGCATAGATATGACGTGATCCTGTTGGATCAGATGATGCCGGGTATGTCGGGAATCGAGGTTCTTTCGGTCATCAATAAAGAACATCTTGCAGATAATACTCCTATCATAGCACTTACGGCTGATGCCATAGTCGGTGCCAGGGATGTCTATTTAAAAAAGGGATTTACCGATTATCTTACCAAACCGGTAATGTATGAGGATCTTGAGAATCTGCTGCTTAAGTATATAGATAAAAAGAAGATACTCACAAAGGAACAGCTCGAAGAAGAAGAGGCAAAAAGGGACAGACCCGTTGTATTAGTGATAAATGATTCCACAGACAGGTTAAATGAGATAAAGGAAATGCTTGGTGACAGATTCAAGGGCGTTTTTGTCAAGGATGAAGCACAGGCTGAAAAATACCTGTCAAAACATGCAGTAGAATTTGTGATCAGAGACGGAGGGAAGGCGGAATGAGATCTTTTCAGGCATTCACCAGAGAAGTTGATGATATAGAACTGGCTGTAAGTGAACTGAAAGCCGGACTTGATCCGTCGCAGTTTCAGAAGAACACATGCGGAGTTGTTTTCTGCGGCTTCGAACCTGATATGGATGAGTTAGTGAAAGCTCTCAACGAGGCTTTTGATTTCCCGTTCTTTGGCTGTACGGGTATAGGGATTTTCTCGACCGAAGGCTATTCCCAGAGCAGTATCTCTCTTTTGGTATTGACCGGAGATGATGTGGAGTTTTCTGTAGGAATGACAGAGGATATCCTTGGATCAGACGATGTCATACACTTTGCAGATACATACCGTGCGTGCAGACAACAGCTTAAAGGTGATGACAGACTCATCTTTACTTATGTGCCCTGGCTTAACAACGTTATGTTTGATGATATCGTAAGCCTTTTAGATGAGGAATCGCATCAGGTACCGGTATACGGGGGCATCGCTTCCGACGGATGGACCTTTGATGCGACATATGTGTTTACCAATAAAGGAGCTTCCCAGACTGCAGGTGTAATGATGGTTTTAGCCGGAAATGTCAATCCGGTATTTACAATAGAGCATTCCACAACGCTTACCACCAATCTGCACAAGGTGGTCACCAAAGCAGAGGGTACCGTGGTCTATGAGCTGGATGGAAAGCCGGTGACTGATTTTATACGTGAGATGGGCCTGATCACTGACAAGACCTCCGTGATCCTTGATTATCTGGGCACGCCGTTTCTTGCAACACAGAAGACAAAGGACGGAGATGAGATTGACACGCTCAGATGTCTCGGAGTGATCGATCATGAGAAACAGTCCTGCGGTTATATCGGTAGGATCGATGAAGGTTCTGAACTTAATATGGTACTGATCTCCAAGGAGGATATCGAGAAATCGGTCAAGACGGCCTTTGATGAGATCCTGGAAAGGATCTCCGGGACACAGGATTATAAATACAGCAGCATCTTCTGCTCATCCTGTGCCGCAAGATACTGTCTGCTTGTGGCGGATAAGAATGCGGAAGGCCGTGCCTTTGTCGGGCGTCTGCCTGAAGGAGTTAATGTTCAGGGAGTATACATCTACGGTGAATTCTGTCCTGCACAAGGCAAGCACAAAGGCGGACTTCATAACGTTCTGTCCAATGAAACCTTTACGATACTTGCTATCTGACAGATTAAACGATCAAAAGGCTTATTTTTTCTTAAAGATGTCGTATTTTGTGGAAAGAGTTCCCTCGTTCTTGTCATAATCAAATGTCATATCAAGAGGATTTCCGGGATAATTTAGCTTGATCTCAATATAGTCTCCGTTCATTTTGTATTCACAGGAATATACGTTTCCGTTCTCATGATAAGTCAGGCTGCTTCCGGAAAACGCAAAGTAATCATCGTCATCATAAGAACCGCTTGACTCATTGTATCGGTAAAATTTTCCCGAAGGTGATCCGCAGCCGGTTACAAACAGCAAACATAATACTGTCAGAATAATAAGCCATCTTTGTTTTTTCATTTTATATCTCCTCGTAGCTCTGGTTGATGAAGCCTGTGCAGTGTAATCTGCTTATTCATCAATTATAGCCTATAGCAGTCTATACCGTAAACACGCAGATCAGCTGAATGCAGGAAAAAGTGAATGAACACTTTTATATCCATTGCACCTAAGCATTTCCGATAAATGGCCGATATAGATTATACAGGCGGGAAAAGGCCTTTAAGCTTGTAAGATATATTGACCATGGATGGTGTGTAATGAACGGGAACGGAAGCCCGGTTCATTACACTTTTTTATTTTTGCGCGCAAAGGAAGGTGAATCAACAAAACACGTAAAGGAAAACGGAGGGTATTATTTGATAATCACAAACAGCCAGATAGGAATGGAGTCTGCCAGAAAGTATACTTCTGTGCGCAGGGATGCGATCATGTCACTATCTGCTGAGGTAAAGGATGGTGAGATATCCGACAATAAGTTTAAGAACTCTATAAAAGACCTGTTGTCGGGAAGAAAGAGTAAGGAAGGCGGTGAAGCATTAGAAGATACTGCGCTGTCATCTGCGGATGACATGAAAACGCCCGAAACCATACGGACAAAAACGGGCCTTGATTATGACAAGTGGGAGGAGGATGCAAAATCCAGGATCAGGAGTCACTGTATCTTATTCCTGATAAGGCTGCTCTTTGGAGACAAATATGATAAGTATTTTGACGATGATGAGAGCCAGTGCCCGCTTGAAGAGCTTAAGAACAGTGCTGCTTCGCCGAATCCATATTATTATTACAGTAAGGTTTCCGAGGAACATTATTTCAAGGAGACGGAAGAGACCGCATTCAGTGCACAGGGCAAGGTGGTCACGGCCGACGGAAGGGAGCTTGATTTTAATATCTCCCTGCAGATGAGCAGAAGCTTTGAGGAATACTATAAACAGGAAAGTGAAAGCCTTGTATCTGTTATGTGTGATCCTCTTGTGATCAATCTGGATACCGATATTGCTGAGGTCTCGGACCAGAAGTTCTATTTTGATCTCGATTGTGACGGAAAAGACGACAGAATATCCGTATTGAGCGGAAAAAGCGGGTTCCTTGCACTTGATAAGAACGAAGATGGCAAAATAAATGACGGAAACGAGCTGTTCGGAACAAAGACAGGAGACGGGTTCTATGATCTTTCCAAATATGACGATGATGGAAATGGGTTCATAGATGAGGCCGACGATATCTTTGACAAGCTTCGGATCTGCGTGTTTGACGAGAAAGGCGATCAGACTCTGTATAAGCTTAAGGACAAGGATGTGGGAGCTATTTTCCTTGGGAATGTCCATACAGATTTTTCCCTGAAGGACAGATCGGACAACCACACAAATGCAGCGATCAGAAAGACAGGGATCTTCCTGTATGAAAACGGGGCAGCAGGCACGATTCAGCATCTGGATCTTGCAAAGGAGATGCTTGCATAGAAACAGCTCATTCTCGCTTAGTCTTCTTCGATAACCTGTATCTCCAGGTAATCAAAATCAACAGGCTCTATGAAACTGTCCTGATAAAACCGGGCTTTGGCATGGAGCCTGAAATCCTCGATGATATTGTCAAGCCATATGGGCTTTGCAAGGTCAAAGCTGTAGCAGATCTCGTCGATAGCATCAAAGACCTTGTGTGTTCTTGTGTCATCTCTGTCATTTACAATGGTGATGTCACGAAGCATCCTGTTATCTTTAAATTCCCTTGCCCATAGTCTGAACATGATCCACCCCGGATTTATAGCGTTTCAGCGTGAGTTTGCGTTATCTCTTTAGCGTGATGAAGTCTTGAAAAGCACCGTATGATAATATATACTATATAATGGTGAAAACCAAATATGCAATGATAAGTTAAGGTGAAAGAATTGGAGTATAAGATTCAAGGAAAATCAGAAGTAGACGATTGGGAAACTTTGATACTTCTGTACAATTCGGCATTAAAGGAAATGGGAACCAAGCTGGAGATATTAAATGATGAGTTCCAGCATATACATCAATATAATCCTATCGAACATATAAAGATGAGAGTCAAGACCTCGGAGAGCATAGTAAGGAAGCTCAAGCGGAAGGAGCTTGATTCGACCATAGAAAACATGCAGAAGTATGTTAATGACATTGCGGGCGTGAGGATAATATGCTCGTTTACTTCTGATATATACAGACTTGCCGACATGATCACCAACCAGAGTGATATCAGGGTACTTGAGACCAGGGATTATATCAAGAATCCCAAGCCTACCGGATATAAAAGCTATCATATGATAGTCACTGTTCCGATCTTTTTGTCCGATTCAGTGTATGATACCAAGGTGGAAGTACAGATCAGGACCGTAGCCATGGATTTCTGGGCAAGTCTTGAGCATAAGATGAATTACAAATTCGCCCTGGATCCTCCGGAGAAGATCAAGAAAGAGCTGTATGACTGCTCATTAATGATATCCGAGCTGGATGAAAGAATGTTAAATCTTAACGAAGAGATACGTAAGACGGCAAGGAACTGAGCACTCAGCCTGCTTCCTCATATGCATCAGATTAGAAGATGTCCGTATTCCTGATCGTGCAAGCACATCAAGTATACGGACATTGCTAATACATTCTTAATAAATGAGGAGTGCCCAGGTGGATGAGAATCACCTGGGCAATATTATGAAAAAATTTATCTGAACGTCTGGTTTATGTCTCTCTCAAGACATTTATACTGTAACAGAGAGTTGTGAACAAAATATGAACACACGGTGAACTAATAGTTAAAATATACAAAAACTATACTTTTACGATTTGATTCATTATACAAATTGCACAATAAACACCGTTTTTAGAAAAAATCTATCACTGTAATAGATTTTTACGATTTTTAACTATCATAGAACAGGCAGGAAACTATGGATAACGCTAAAACCGCAAATAATGCACCAAATGATCCACTGATCATTACTGATAACAAAGACGGAAAGAAGTATTACGGCGGCGACCAGTCATGGTTTGACAAGAATACCAGGGCTTATGCAGGCTGCGGGGTGGTGGCCGGAGTAAATGTATTAAGGACCCTCATGCAGAGAGATTCCTCTATTAAGACGGATGTCGGAGAGGATCTTAAGATCATGAAAAAGAGCGATATCTCCAGAGATGAGTATACAGGCCTTATGAATAAGATGTATAAGAAAATGCTTGTATATGAGATTCCCGGAATAAACATGATCTATAATGCTTCAAAAAGAGGAAGCAAGCTGTTTAAGGTATTTATACCGAGCTTCGGAATGAGTCCTGACGGCTTTATCAGGGGTGTGCTGAAATTTGCAAAGGATAATGGCATATTGCTTCATTCGCACAGTATTGCCACTGCTTTTCAATCCTATGAAAAAGGCCTGTCCTTTATAAAGGAAGGTCTTGAAAAAAGCGGAGCGGTAGTTATAATGACGTCATTCAACAAACATCCGCTGAAACTGTATCCGAAGCCCGACGATAAAAAGAATGCCAGCAACACTTCGATGAAATCACATTTTGCCACTATCACGGAAATACTATATAATGACGGTGGAGATCCCGTGTTAAAGCTTTCGACATGGGGAAAGATGGCAACGGTCACATATAAGGAACTGTATGAAACCTGGCAGAAAAGATGTGCATATACCAGTACGCTGTTTTATTTTACCAGAGCAGAATCAGATGCTGTCTACCGTGCGGACAGACGCAGAGCGATACTTACATTGCTTAAATGCATAAAACAGACCGTTCTTAAGAGAGCGTGATAAGGGTAAACAGCATAAACAGCGGACATTCCGCAGGCCAAAGTTGTAATCACGAGGGAAAAGTGTTAAAATGATCACTGATATTATTTCTTTTTTAGTTAATAAGGAGGACAAGATGGACGGGTTTAGAGATCGATTCGGGAGTAGATATGACCGTAATGCATCTCCGAGGGGAAACGGTCAGCGTACAAACACCGAAAGAGGGACCGAGCGCCCCGAAAGATATGAAGGTGAATATGAATACGGCGGAAGAGACGAATACATGGGTAATTATTCGGATCCCCGCAGAGGCAGATCTCCTCAGCCTGATCACGGCAGTTCAAGACAGCTTGAGGTAATCCAGGATTATCTTGAGGAAGCCAAGGAAGACAGGATGGCTTCCGAAAAGGAGATACTGCACGCTGTTGACAATAATGCCAAGATGATAGACCGAAGCCTTGATATTTTAGGAGAGATCAAGGAAAAAGTTGAAAAAGTCGGTACGGTAGAGCCTCATGAAGAAGAGGACACCATAGATATAGAAGAGCTCAGCCACAAGAATAAGGAAGAGCTGTTAAGTGCCATAGCCGGCAATGCCGATCTTATAAATGCTCTCAAGGACGAGCTTACAAGAATGGCAGAAGAGCTGAAAACAGAGGAGGAAGAAGGAGAAGAGAAGACATCTCTTGAGGATCTGGTTTCAGGACTTGAAGACCATGTACATAAGGAAAGCGTAAAATGCTATCGAAATGTACTTGGTGCCTTTGAGGATCATGAAAAGAACGCAGAAGAAAAGTCCGTTAAGGGCCTTGGTACTTTGAAGATCTTTTCCATAGCGCAGCTTGCGCTTACGGTGATCAATCTGATACTGTTGGTTCTCTATATATTTGGAATAATGTAAAAAGAAAAGCTTATGTTTCGTTTGACAAAATATTCCAAATCAATCAAATACAGTCATATCCGGGCAATGCTGATAGCAGCATTGCTCGTTTTTGTGCTTGCGCCCGGGTTAAAAAATGATACAGGGGTAAACAACCTGGTCACGATATTCATAAACGGCGTAAGTGTTGGCTCCGTGAAGGATATTTCCGGAGTGAATGATATGATCTTAGAGGCAAGGAGAAGAATAGCAAAGGAAAACGAAGGCCTGGTGTTAATAAACTACAACCTTGTTTTAAGTGGCACAAGAGCCATTTTCGGATCTGTGGATGAAAAAGAACTGATAATAGAGAACATATACAATCTGTTCAACGAAAACATTCAGAAGACAAAGGAACCTGTGTACGAAGTCAAGATAAACGAATTTACGGTGAACTTAAGGACGACGGAAGAGGTACTTGCTCTGCTTGATGCATCCAAGCAGCCGTATGATGAGAACAACGAGTTCAGCGTAAATATTGTTCTTGACCCGTCAAGAGAGCTGAATGTTCTCACAACAAGCGTCCAAAAGTCTGCGGATGAGGCAGAGGACGTGGCGGAAGAAGGCTTTTCACTGCCTATGGCCGGAGGATACCAGAAGCTAGAAGATATCTTTAACAAAGCCGAGAATCAGGATGTTGAGAAGTACGAGTTCGGTGTGATAGGTCTTGATTTCGGAGAAAACGTTGAAGTGGTACAGGCCTACGCCGATCCTGATGACATCAGTACACTTGAGGAAGCTATAGAAGCTGTTACAAAAGAATCTGCAAAGAGCACCACATATGAAGTGGTATCAGGGGATACACTTTCTACGATAGCTGAAAAGAACAAGATATCATTATCAGAGCTGATAGCAATGAACCCCGACACCATATCGAGTGCGAATTCCTCCATAATGGTCGGAGACGTATTAAAGATCACCCAGCCGGAGCCTGAGCTGTCGGTACTCAGGACCGAAAAGGTCTATTATGAAGAAAACTACAATGCACCGGTTGAATATATAGATAATGATGAATGGTATACAAATGAGAGCGTTGTAAGACGCCAGCCCACCGAAGGCTTCAGAAAAGTCGTTGCCGATATTACCTACAGGAATAATGATAAGGAAAAGGTGGATATCGTTTACGAGGATGATGTTGTTGTTGCAGTGGCAAAGATCGTAGAGAGAGGTACCAAGACTCCTCCGACATTCATAAAGCCTCTGTCAGGAGGAAGGCTGTCATCAGGATTCGGAAAGAGAAAGGCTCCCAAAAAAGGAGCGTCCACATACCACAAGGGCGTGGATTTTGCTACTCCGATCGGTACGAGTATATTTGCTTCATCGGGTGGAACCGTCACCAGAGCAGGATGGGGTTCCGGCTACGGATACTGTGTATACATACAGCATCCTAACGGTATGTCCACGAGATATGGTCATTTAAAGACCGTACTTGTAAAGACCGGCCAGACGGTAAAACAGGGCGAGAGGATAGCCATAAGCGGTAATACCGGTGTCAGCACCGGTCCGCATCTGCACTTTGAGATCCTTGTAAACGGAGTGCAGGTAAATCCGATGAATTATCTCAGGTAAAGAACCGACTTCTAAGGAAACGCTTTAATCAGCGTTTCCTTAACCATATCAAGAAAGTTTGTTCGGATTTACAAAGCGTCAATGGTAGTATATAATTTCCCAAGATGGGTTAAGGTATTAAATGTATTGGACGGGGAAATAAATTAAGCAGACAGGACCTCACAGTCTGCTGTTAAGGACAGGGGTATAAACTGTGGAACAGTATGTCATCAAAGGAGGAAATCCACTCGTTGGGGATGTGGAGATATGCGGTGCCAAGAATGCGGCGCTGGGTATTTTGGCAGCATCTTTAATGACCGATGAATCCGTCATAATAGAGAATCTTCCCGATGTAAGTGATATAAATGTCCTGATCCAGGCTATGGAGAGCATAGGGACCATTGTAGAGCACCTGGACAGACATACCGTTAAGATCAACTCATCATTGATCAATTCTCAGACAGTAGATTCCATATATATAAAGAAGATCAGAGCCTCATATTATATGCTGGGCTCTCTTTTGGGTAAGTTTAAAAGAGCGGAAGTTGCCCTTCCCGGTGGCTGCAATATAGGTAGCAGACCCATAGACCAGCATACTAAGGGCTTTAAAGCACTTGGTGCGGATGTAAAGATCTCGCACGGCCGTATATCCACTCAGGCGGAAAAGCTTGTCGGAAGCCATATCTATTTAGACGTTGTTACTGTGGGAGCTACCATAAACATCATGCTGTCAGCAGTAATGGCCGAGGGAAAGACTACGATTGAAAATGCTGCCAAGGAGCCGCATGTCGTTGATGTGGCAAACTTCTTAAACAGCATGGGAGCCAATATTAAAGGTGCCGGAACCGATGTGATCAGGATAAGAGGCGTGGAAAAGCTTCACGGGACCACTTATTCGATAATACCCGATCAGATCGAGGCCGGTACATTTATGTTTGCCGCAGCTATCACCAAGGGTGATATCATGATAAAGAATATCATACCCAAGCATCTTGAATCCATCAGCGCAAAGCTCATAGAGATGGGGTGTGAGATAGAAGAATTCGACGAATCGTTAAGAGTGGTCGCAGCAAAGAGACTGAAACAGACACAGGTTAAGACCCTGCCCTATCCCGGTTTCCCCACCGATATGCAGCCTCAGATCGTTGCAGCCCTTTCCTTAAGCGAAGGACTCAGCGTAGTGACCGAGAGCATTTTTGAGAATAGGTTCAGATATGTGGATGAGCTTACGAAGATGGGTGCATCCATTAAAGTGGAGGGTAATTCGGCAATCGTACAGGGAGTAAACAGGATCACGGGCGCAGCTTTGTCGGCACCTGATCTGAGAGCGGGCGCAGCTTTGGTGCTTGCGGCACTTTCAGCTGACGGAATCTCCACTATTGACGATGTTGTGTATATAGAAAGAGGATACGAAGACTTCCCGGAGAAGCTGAGATCATTAGGTGCAATGATAGAAAAAGTATCCACCGAACAGGAGATCACGAAGTTTAAATTAAAAGTTGGATAGATAGAATACAGAAGAATTACCGGTTCATTACAAGGAGGACAGAAAATGGAAAAATACTTATTTACTTCAGAGTCAGTTACAGAAGGACATCCCGATAAAGTCTGTGATGCGATATCAGATGCGGTTCTTGATGCCTGTATGGCAGCAGATCCCAACAGCCGTGTTGCATGCGAGACAGCAACCTGTACAGGATTTGTTCTTATAACAGGAGAGATCACTACTAATGCTTTTATTGATTTCCAGAAGATCGTAAGAGATACGGTAAGGGAGATCGGTTATACCAAGTCTGAATACGGCTTCGATGCAAATACCTGTGCGGTATTTGTTGCGATCGATGAGCAGTCAAGCGATATAGCAATGGGAGTTGACAAAGCCCTCGAAGCCAAGGAAAACAAGATGTCCGATGAAGAGATCGAAGCGATCGGAGCAGGCGATCAGGGTATGATGTTCGGATATGCCACAAACGAGACCGACGAATACATGCCTTATTCTATTTCACTTGCGCACAAGCTTGCCAAGAAACTTACGGATGTCCGCAAGGACGGAACCTTAAAGTATTTAAGACCGGACGGAAAGAGTCAGGTATCCGTGGAATATGATAAGGACGGAAAGCCCTTAAGACTTGAGGCAGTGGTACTTTCAACCCAGCATGATGAGGATGTTACTCAGGAGCAGATACATGAGGATATTAAGAAATATGTATTTGATCCCGTACTTCCCAAAGAGCTCATAGATGAGAATACAAAATTCTTTATCAATCCCACCGGCCGTTTTGTTATCGGAGGACCTCACGGTGACGCAGGTCTTACAGGACGTAAGATCATAGTAGACACTTATGGCGGATATGCTCGTCACGGCGGCGGAGCTTTTTCCGGAAAGGACTGCACCAAGGTTGACCGTTCGGCAGCCTACGCTGCAAGATATGTTGCCAAGAATATCGTGGCAGCAGGACTGGCAGACAAGTGTGAGATCCAGCTTTCATATGCGATCGGTGTTGCTCAGCCTACTTCAATAATGGTTGATACCTTTGGAACAGGAAAGCTTTCGGATGAGAAGCTGGTTGAGATCATAAGAGAGAACTTTGATCTGCGTCCGGCAGGCATCATTAAGATGCTCAACTTAAGACGTCCCATCTACAAGCAGACAGCTGCTTACGGACATTTCGGCCGCAATGACCTGAATCTTCCCTGGGAAGCACTCGACAAGGCTGAGACACTTAAAAAATATCTTTGATCAGATAGCGGACAGGGATCCGAAAGGATCACCGCTATCCGGTAACAACTGATAATAGTCTTAGATCATCGGACGGGAGAGAGATTTCCTGTCCGATTTTTTATGGAAAAAAAGGGGTAATCATGATATCATTATAACTGAAAACGAACATACATTCTGAGGAAAGACTGATTAGATCAGTCTTTCAAATTGTATTTCTAAAACATTTAACAGAGGAAACATAGCATGGCATTTGTACATCTTCACACACATACCGAATACTCGCTTCTTGATGGTTCCAACAAGATAAAAGAATACATAAAGAGAGTACAGGAGCTTTCCATGAATGCGGCCGCCATTACCGATCACGGGGTAATGTACGGAGTGATAGATTTTTATAAGGAAGCAAAAAAAGCAGGGATCAAGCCGATCATAGGGTGTGAGGTCTATGTGGCTCCCGAATCGAGATTTGACAGGGAACCCGGAAAAGGCGAGGACAACGACAGATACTATCATCTGATACTGCTTGCAGAGAATAATACGGGTTATTCAAATCTTATGAAGATAGTCTCAAGGGGCTTCACTGAGGGCTTCTACTATAAGCCGAGAGTAGATATGGAAGTGCTTAGGGAGTTTCATGAGGGCATCATCTGTACCTCAGCCTGCCTTGCCGGAGAGGTACAGAGGCTTATAGCAAGAGACCTTTATGAGGAGGCCAAGAAGGCTGCCCTTAAATATGAAGACTGCTTTGGAAAGGGCAATTACTATCTGGAGCTGCAGGATCACGGTATACCGCTGCAGAAAAAAGTCAATGTAGCCCTCCTTCGGATGAGTAAGGAGCTTGACATACCGCTTGTGGCAACCAACGATGCACACTACACCTATGCCCAGGACGCAGAGGCTCATGATATTTTGTTGTGTATACAGACAAACAAGAAACTCAAGGATGAGGACCGGATGCGTTATGAAGGCGGACAGTTCTATGTGAAGAGTGAAGAGGAGATGAGAGCCCTCTTTAAGTATGCCGAAGAGGCCATAGACAATACCCAGAAAATCGCAGACAGATGTAATGTGGAAATAGAGTTTGGTAAGAGCAGGCTTCCACATTTTGAGGTACCTTCGGGCATGACCTCATGGGATTATTTGCAATTGTTGTGTAAAGAAGGACTCGAAAAAAGATACCCCGGACATGATGAAGAGATAGACAAGAGAATCAGATATGAGCTTGATACCATCCATGAAATGGGATTTGTGGATTATTTCCTGATAGTGTGGGATTTTATTCATTACGCAAAGTCTCACGGTATCGCCGTGGGTCCCGGAAGAGGCTCAGCTGCGGGGTCTATAGTCTCCTACTGTCTTGAGATAACCAATATCGATCCGATCAAGTATGACCTGCTCTTTGAGAGGTTCTTAAATCCCGAAAGAGTGACAATGCCTGATATAGACGTGGATTTCTGTTATGAGCACAGACAGGATGTCATCGATTATGTAGTCAAAAAATACGGAAAAGAAAAAGTTGTGCAAATTGTAACCTTCGGAACACTTGCCGCAAAAGGTGTGATCAGGGATGTCGGAAGGGTAATGGATCTGCCCTATTCATACTGCGACGCCATAGCCAAGATGGTACCGGATGAGCTGAACATTACTCTGGGTAAAGCACTTGAAAACAAAGATTTTAAGAAAAAATACGATGAAGATGAGACCATGCACAAAATGATAGACATGTGCATGAAGCTGGAAGGTCTTCCAAGACATACTTCGATGCATGCGGCCGGAGTCGTTATCTGCCCGGAGGCAGCTGATGAATTTGTACCGCTGTCATCAGGTTCTGACGGAACCATTACAACTCAGTATGTGATGACTACTCTGGAAGAACTGGGGCTTTTGAAGATGGACTTTCTGGGGCTCAGAACTCTTACCGTGATACAGAATGCCGCAAAATTCGCCTCACAGAGCAGGGGCGAGACGATAGATATCGAAAAGATAGACTATGATGACAAGGCTGTATTTGATCTGATATCGACCGGTCATACCGACGGTATATTCCAGCTTGAGAGTGCCGGAATGAAGAACTTTATGAAGGAATTAAAGCCAAAGAGCATGGAAGACATAATAGCCGGGATATCCCTTTACAGACCGGGTCCCATGGACTTCATCCCTCAATATGTGAAGGGAAAGAATTCAAGCGGAAATATACAATATGATTGTCCACAGTTGGAACCAATATTAAAGCCGACCTATGGCTGTATAGTCTACCAGGAACAGGTTATGCAGATAGTAAGAGATCTCGGAGGCTATACCCTCGGCAGGAGCGATCTTGTAAGAAGAGCCATGTCAAAAAAGAAGGAAGAAGTCATGGTGAAGGAGAGGCAGAACTTCGTATACGGAAACAAAGCTGAAGGTGTCAAAGGCTGTGTTGAAAACGGCATAGATGAAAAGGTCGCCAACAAGATATATGACGAAATGATGGATTTTGCAAAATATGCCTTCAATAAATCCCATGCGGCAGCCTACGCGGTAGTTGCCTATCAGACCGCCTGGCTAAAGCATTACTATCCTGTGGAATTTATGGCTGCCTTAATGACTTCGGTCATAGATAACAGCAACAAGGTTGCGTTTTATATCTATACCTGCAAATCCATGGGTATAGACATCCTGCCTCCTGACATAAATGAAGGAGTGGGAGGTTTTTCGGTAACTGAGGATCATAAGATCAGATACGGGCTTGCTTCGATAAAGGGAGTGGGATGGTCCGTAATAGAAGCAGTGGTAAGAGAAAGAGAGGCAGCAGGCCGTTTTAAGAGCCTCAATGATCTCTTAAACAGGCTTTCGGGAAAAGAAGTCAATAAAAGAACCATTGAGGGCTTCATAAAGTCGGGGGCACTTGACTGCCTCGGAGGTACGAGAAAGCAGTACATGTGCATGTATTCTGATATCCTTGACGGTATTAGCAAGGACAGAAAGAACAATCTTAAGGGACAGGTATCCCTGTTCGACCTTGAGGAAGCAGGAGATGATTTCGGAGAAGAAGTAAAGCTTCCCGATGTCGGAGAATATGACAAGGATACGATCTTAGCCTTTGAAAAAGAATATCTTGGGGTATATGTTAGCGGACATCCTCTTGACGCGGATGCAGCTCTGTGGAAGAGGGTAATAACCAATACCACCATGGATTTCATACACGATGAGGATGATAATTCCGTAAATGTATCTGACGGAGACAGAGTCATTATCGGAGGACTGATAAGCGATAAGAAGATAATATATACAAAGAACGGAAAGACTATGTGCCGGCTCGTAATAGAGGATCTGGTAGGATCGGCAGAGGTCATAGTGTGGCCGGATGATTATGAGAAAAACCAGGAAATCTTAATGGAAGACAGCAAGGTATTCATAGAAGGAAGGGCATCAACAACAGAGGACAGGGATGCTCAGGTCATATGCAGCAGGGTAATGCTCTTTGACGAAATGCCAAGAAACATATATATAAGAGTGAGCTCTGCTTCAGACTATGAGGATAAGAAAGACAGGCTAGAAAAACTGATAAAAGCATCGAGTGGAAAAGATGCAGTCATTATCTTTGATAATGAAACAAAAAAGATCAAGAAGCTTTCAGACAAAAAAACAGTAAACGCTGACAGAGCATTTATCGAAAGCCTGACAGAGATATTCGGAAAAGGCAATATAGAAGTCAGATAGATTGAAAACATAGGATAAAGGTGATAAGTTATTACTACAAACATACATATATGAGAGGTTGTCCATGGCAAAAGAGATAAAGACTATCGGAGTATTAACAAGCGGCGGTGATGCACCCGGAATGAATGCGGCTATAAGGGCAGTTGTCAGAAGGGCCATAACTCAGGGCAAGAAGGTAATGGGTATCCAGAAGGGATATCAGGGATTGCTTAACGAAGAGATCTCTGAGATGCAGGCGAGAGATGTGTCCGATACCATACAGAAGGGTGGAACCATCTTAAGGACCGCAAGGTGCGAGGAATTTAAGACAGAGGAAGGACAGGCAAAGGGAGCAGAGATCTGCAAAAAATACGGAATAGACGGTCTTGTCGTAATAGGCGGAGACGGCTCTTACAGAGGAGCACAGGCTCTGTCAAAGAAGGGTATAAATACGATAGGTCTTCCCGGAACCATTGATCTTGATATAGCCTGTACAGACTATACGATAGGTTTTGATACAGCCATTAATACGGCCATGCAGGCAATAGACAAGATAAGGGATACCTCTTCTTCACATGAAAGATGCAGTATCATCGAGGTAATGGGAAGAAATGCGGGCTTCATAGCATTATGGTGCGGAGTCTCGACAGGAGCCGAGGATATACTGCTTCCCGAAAAATACCAGTTCAACGAACAGGAGATCATAGACAATATCATAGCCAACAGAAAGAAGGGAAAGACATTCCATCTTATAATAAATGCTGAGGGGATCGGACACTCCACATCAATGGCAAGAAGGATAGAAGCTGCTACGGGAATAGAGACGAGAGCAACCATACTCGGCTACATGCAGAGAGGAGGCTCCCCGACCTGTAAGGACAGATTCTATGCCTCGATGATGGGAGCCTATGCCGTTGACCTGCTCTGTGCAGGAAAGACAAACAGGGTTGTAGGCCAGAAGCATGGTGAATGGGTTGATTTTGACATAGATGAAGCCCTTGCGATGCAAAAGGAAATACCGGATTTCGAATACAGTGTCAGCAAGGCATTATCGATCTGATCACGGAGAATAAGATGATCACCAGCAATTCTAATGAGCGAATCAAGGCAGTGGTACGGCTTGAAACAGACCGGAGTATAAGACACAGTGAAGGTCTGTATGTGGCTGAGGGAGAAAAAATGTTTTCAGAAGCTCCTAAAGATCACATAAAAAGCGTATTCATATCTGAGAACTACCTGCAAAAATGCAGTAAGGAGATCGCGAGAAAGTTAGATATCACCGGATATGAAACGGTATCAGACAGCGTGTTTTTAAAGATCTCCGATACAAAGACCCCGCAGGGGATCCTGTGCGTACTTAAGCAGCAGTATGCCGATATCACCAAAGAAACAAAATCAGAGAGAGACAGTATAAGGATACTGATAACAGAGAGGATCCAGGACCCCGGAAATTTAGGAACAATGATAAGGACAGCCGAGGGGGCGGGATTTGATCTGTTAATAACGGATGATAAGACCGTTGATATATATAATCCCAAGGTGATCAGGGCTACAATGGGATCGATATTCAGAATGAAGATCGCAGTTTCCCAGGATCTGAAAGATACGATCACCCGTTTAAAGAGTGCAGGTATTACGGTCTACGCCGCACACCTGAAAGGGAAAAACAGTTACCGCGATGAGAAGTATGGCAAAAAGCTTGCCTTTCTCATAGGAAATGAAGGAAACGGACTGAGTGATGAAATAAGCGGTATGGCAGATAAGCTTATAAGGATACCGATGGAGGGAAAAGTAGAATCCCTTAATGCTTCGGTAGCGGCCGCTCTGTTAATGTACGAGAGCAAGGAGGAGAGATAAACAGATGAAGATAGGTTTTATCGGACTTGGAAATATGGGAAGCGCCATGATAGGGGGCATAATTAAAAAAGGAACCGTAAACAGCTCTGATATAACCGGTGCCGAGCAGAGTAAGGAAAGATGCAGGCTCATTTCGGAGAAATACGGGATAAAGACTACGGTTTCAAACAAGGAAGCTGCAGAAAACGCGGATTTTCTTGTGTTATCGGTAAAGCCTCAGGTCTATGAAGAAGTGATAGATGATATAAAGGATACGGTAAATGATAAGACGGTGATCATATCCATAGCTCCGGGAAAGACGATAGAATGGATCACTTCACGATTTGGCAGGAGCTTAAAGATAGTAAGATGCATGCCAAACACACCGGCACTTGTTTTGGAAGGCTGTACCGGAGTAGTAAGGGGAGACGGAGTAACAGATGAAGAATTTGAGGAAGTAAAGAATATCCTTAACAGCTTCGGAAAAGCCACACAGGTGAGTGAGTCACAGATCGATGCGGTTGTAGCCATAAGCGGAAGCTCGCCGGCCTATGTATTCATGATGATCGAAGCCATGGCAGATGCAGCAGTACGTGAAGGACTTCCGAGAGACAAGGCATATGAAATGGCAGCGCAGGCTGTATACGGATCAGCAAAAATGGTTCTGGAAACGGGCAAGCATCCCGGAGAGCTTAAGGATATGGTCTGTTCTCCGGCAGGAACGACGATCGAAGCGGTAAAAGTGCTTGAAAATATGGGCTTCAGGGCATCATTAATGGAGGCAATGAAGGCCTGTGCCGACAGGTCAAGAAGCCTGTAATTTGACAAACAGCTGTTATTTTGGTAGAGTTATGAAAGATATGCGGTAAAGGAGAGTAATTTATCCATAGATTTCAGGAGGATTTATGAATAACAAAATGCATACTTGTCTGTTAAGCATTGTTATTGCAGCAGTGCTTGCAGTCAGTGTTTTGGGGAGTGTGCATGATGTTTATGCAGTAGAAGGGTCCGGCGCGACTAAGAACAATGTCCGTGTCGAGGTTGTAAAAGCATCAAGTGTTTCAATACAAACGAATACAGAGGGCAAGGTTACACCCACGATAGAGATAACAACAGGCTCGGGAAATACCGTATCATCGGATCCGGGCAGCTCGCTTTCGGGATCGGTTGCAGGAATACCTTACAGTAAGCTTGTAATGGCCAACGTCCATGAAGCAGTAAATGTCAGAAAAGAAGCTTCCGAAGAAGCGGAGATCGTCGGAAAGCTGTTTAAGGACTGCGGAGGAGAGATACTGGAAGCCGGCAACGGATGGACCAAGCTTAAGAGCGGAGATGTGACAGGATGGGTCAGAAATGACTATCTTCTGTTTGGTGCAGATGCAAAGGCATTAGCTGATTCGGTTGTATCCAAGGTGGCAACATCCACCACGGGATCGTTAAGGATCAGAATGGAGCCGAATGAAAATGCAAAGATCCTCGATCTGTTGGCAGAAGGTGACAAGATCGATGTGATCGAAGAAGGTGACCAGTGGGTCAAAGTTGAATATTCAGACGGTACCGAGTGCTATGTATCAGCTGATTACGTGACTATATCCTATGAGCTCTGCCATGGCAAGACAATGGAGAAGATAAAGGCCGAGGAAGAGGCGGAGCAGAAGGCAAGACAGGCTGCAAACAAGACTGAGAGTACCAAATCATCCGACAATAAGTCCTCACAGAGCAGTGCTACAGTACCTGCCGCGGTAACTACCGCACCGGTAGCAAGCAGCTTTGATGATCTTACGTTACTGGCAGCTCTTATACAGTGTGAGGCCGGCTATGAAGTATATGAAGGCCAGGTATCTGTAGGAACTGTAGTTATCAACAGGTTGAAGACAGGAAGATGGGGCAACTCCATTTATTCTGTAATATATGCAAAGAGCCAGTTTGGACCCGCAGGTTCGGGAATGGTGGCGCAGGTTGCAGCTGCAGGCCCCAAGGCATCCTGTATACAGGCAGCTCAGGAAGCCCTGTCGGGAGTATCCTACATAGGAACGGCAACATCCTTCAGGAACATAAGATCAGGACATGTGGGAATAGTGATAGGAAATCATGTATTCTGGTAATTACGGGTAGCTGTAATACATACAGATTGTTGACTATAGTATGAGGGTGGCTGAGTTATCAGTCACCCTTTATGGTTTACTGAAAGGAAACGAAAATGAGTCTTAAGGGAAGGAACTTTTTAACATTAAAGGATTTTACCGCTGAAGAGATAACGGAATTACTTGATCTTGCTAAGGATCTGAAAGAAAAAAAGAAGAAAGGGATATTTGACCGGGTATATCAGGGAAAGAATATCGCTCTAATATTTGAAAAGACTAGTACCCGTACAAGATGCTCATTTGAGATAGCCGCCCACGATATGGGGATAGGAACCACTTATCTGGATTCCAAGCTTTCCCAGATGGGAAAAAAAGAAAGCATTGCCGATACAGCAAGGGTACTCGGAAGGATGTATGACGGGATAGAATACAGAGGCTTTGGACAGGATGTTGTCGAAGAACTTGCCAAATATGCGGGAGTGCCGGTATGGAACGGGCTGACCAATGAATATCATCCCACCCAGATGTTAGCAGATATGCTGACAATAAAAGAGCATCTCGGAACACTGGAGGGAAAGAAGCTTGTGTATATGGGTGATGCAAGATACAATATGGGCAATTCACTCATGATAGCCTGTGCAAAAATGGGCATGCATTTTGTAGCAGCCGCTCCAAAGAAGTATTTCCCTGAGGATAAGCTCGTAAACGAATGCAGAAAGTTTGCAATGGAGTCTGGAGCCACCATAACCTTTGAGGAAGATCCATATAAGGCAGTGACAGGTGCTGATATCATATACACCGATGTATGGGTATCGATGGGAGAGCCTGATGAAGTATGGGAAGAAAGGATCAGGGAACTGACGCCTTACAAGGTTACCATGGATATAATGAACAGTGCCAATGAAAATGCGATATTCTTACATTGCCTGCCGGCTTTCCATGACCTGAAGACAGAGATAGGAAAGGAAATGGGAGAGAGGTTCTCCTTAACGGAGATGGAAGTGACCGACGAAGTCTTTGAAAAGTACTCTGACATAGTATTTGATGAGGCGGAAAACCGTATGCATACCATTAAGGCTGTTATGGCTGCAACCCTTGGATAAAGCAGGTATAGATGAGCCATACATGATCGGTGTCTTTTAAAAGACGGGATATAACCATGAAAAAAGAAGAGCGGTCGTATATCAGGAATCTGGTAAAAAAAGAGATCTTTTATATTGATCTGATAAGCGGAATACTGAGCTTTATAATATGTATCCTTACCCTTTTGATATTTTTAAATCAGAAGCTTACAGGTCTTATAGGATATGTATTCAGCATAGCCCTGTTGATATCCGGACTGAATGCCTACAAAGGATACAAGTACAACACACCCACAAAGAGAATGTATCTTTTGTTCTCAGTGATATCATTTGCAGTGATGATATACAGCCTGATAGTCTTATAGAAACAGAAGAGATGGAAGAAAAGATAGTATTGTGTGGTGCAAACGCATATGAAAAAAAATTCTATTTAAATGAACAGTTCAGCGCAATGCCCGATTCGATAAAAAAAGAGCTGCAGATAATCTGCGTGCTCTTTACTGAAGAAGTGGGCGGTGTGCTTACCTTTGTATTTGATGAAGAGGGCAACTTAAGCCTTGAGACAGATGCAGATGAGGGAGATCTTCTGTATGACGAGATAGGTTCGGCTCTGCTCGTCAAGGAGATACTGAGAAAAAAGCAGGAACTCTTTGAGTCTCTGACTCTGTACTATAAAATATTTATTCTGAAACAGGATCCTTCTGCACTGCTTGCAGAGGAGGAAGGGGATAAGTAATGTTACTTGTCGTAGATGTGGGAAACACAAATATCACTATAGGAGTCTATGAGGGAAAGGAGCTGAAAGACAGTTTCAGGATCACCACCAAGATCCCAAGGACTTCAGATGAATACAGCATAACCATAATTGAGCTTTTGAACAATGCAGGTATTGATAAGAGTAAGATAACAGGAACCATAATAGCAAGTGTTGTGCCGAATATCATGCATGCTCTTACCGGCTCGATAATAAAGAGCTTTAAGCATACGCCTCTTATAGTGGGACCGGGTATCAAAACCGGGATAAGGATCGATACTCCGAATCCGAAAGAGATAGGGCCTGACAGGATAGTAGACTGTGTTGCGGCTTATGAGATATACGGAGGACCGATACTGGTCCTTGATTTCGGAACAGCGACCACCTATGATCTGGTGGAGAGAGACGGAAGATTTACTGTAGGTATTACCGCACCGGGAATAAGGATTTCTGCCAAAGCATTATGGGAGGATACTGCAAAGCTTCCCGAGATAGAGATAATAAAGCCGAAATCCATACTTGCAAACGAGACGATCAGCAGTATGCAGGCAGGACTGATGTATGGGCAGATAGGACAGACGGAATATATCATCAATCAGGTCAAGAAAGAAACCGGATATGATGATCTGAAAGTAGTTGCAACCGGAGGACTCGGAAGGCTGGTAGCAAACGAGACCGATACCATAGATGAGTACAATGCACAGCTGACTCTTGACGGATTGAGAATACTGTATGATAAGAATAGGTGATGTTGAACTTAAAAATCCGTGGATACTGGCACCGATGGCAGGCGTATGCGACCTGCCATTTCGTTTGATATGCTCTGAAATGGGAGCGGGACTCGTATGCACTGAAATGATAAGTGCAAAGGCGATCCTTTATAATAACAGGAATACAAAGGAACTGATGAGAATGGATGACAGGGAGCATCCCGTGTCATTACAGCTGTTTGGGTCCGATCCTGACATAATGGGAGATATCGCAGCAAGGATCGAGGATGCCGGACATGATATCCTCGACATAAACATGGGCTGCCCCGTACCAAAGGTAGTAAACAACAATGAAGGTTCAGCTCTCATGAAGGATCCGGTTCTTGCAGGAAAAATAATAGAAAGGGTATCGTCTTCCACAAAAAAGCCTGTGACGGTCAAGATAAGAAAGGGCTTTGATGAAGAGCATATAAATGCTGTGGAGATCGCACATATAGCTGAGGAATCAGGCGCAAGCGCCATCACCGTGCATGCAAGGACAAGAGAACAGTATTATACGGGAAAGGCAGACTGGGACACCATAAGATCGGTAAAAAAGGCTGTTAAGATACCGGTTATCGGAAACGGGGATGTTTGCTCCTATGAAAGCGCAGAGAAAATGCTAAATGAAACCGGCTGTGATGCAGTGATGATAGGACGGGCCGCAAGAGGAAATCCATGGATATTTAAGGAGCTTAATGAGAGGGCAGCAGGCAGGGAATATATACCCCCGTCTTATGACGAGGTGCTTGAAATGGTATTAAGACATGCTCAGATGTTAGTTGATCACAAAGGAGAATATACCGCTGTAAGAGAAATGCGAAAGCACAGTGCCTGGTATCTTACAGGGATGAAAAATGCTTCAAAGATCAGAGGAAGACTCAATGAGACCGAAAGCTATGAAGAACTGAAGGAACTGATAGACCGGTTGAGAGCCATGATAAACTGAACAGCCTGTCGTAAACGGCCTGCCAAAGCATTAAAATAGGCTGAAAGTCGGACATTGGAGGGCATCAAAGCGATTCTTGACATTGGATAAAAGTTTGAGTATACTTCATAAAGTTATTATGAGTTAACCGGACAGGCGGTTACTGAAACCGGGAGCGTCGGGGTATATCCCGGGTTAATGTTTTTGGAAAGAAGGTAGTATAAAATGGCGGAAAAAAAGTACACACTCACGTATGAAGGACTTAAGGCACTGGAAGATGAGCTGCAGGATCTGAATGTAAATAAAAGGGCTGAGAACGCCGAAAAGCTCAAGGAAGCCAGAGCTCAGGGAGATCTTTCGGAGAATGCCGAATATGATGCTGCAAAGGATGAGCAGAGAGATATTCATGCAAGAATAGAAGAGATCGAAAAGATCCTGAAAAATGCGGAGGTAGTGCTTGAAGAGGAAGTGGATACCGACAGAGTAAGCGTCGGATGTACCGTAAAGATCCGCGACATGGAATATAAAGAGGACATGGAGTATAAGATCGTAGGTTCAACAGAAGCAGACAGCTTAAACGGAAAGATATCCAATGAATCTCCAGTAGGAAGAGCTCTGTTAGGAGCCAAGAAAAACCAGACAGTGACTGTTGAGACAATGTCCGGAAGCATCAAATACAAGGTTCTTGAGATAACAAGAGCAAGCTGATAAGAGCAGAAGACCACCGGTCTGCATATCCTTTGGTAACAGGGATAACCAGATCCGGTACGGATTGATACAGAGGGAAAAAGATTGGGAAACGAGAATGGCGAAAACGGGCAGGCAAAGGCGCAGGCTCAGGATCTGAATCAGATATTAAGGAATAAGAGAGAAAAGCTTGCTAATCTGCAGGCGGAAGGAAAAGATCCGTTTCAGATAATGAAATACGATCAGACTCATCACAGTCAGGAGATTAAGGATAACTTTGATGCTCTTGAAGGAAAGAGCGTATCCATAGCCGGACGTATGATGTTAAAGAGGGTTATGGGAAAGGCTTCTTTTTGCAATGTTGCAGATCTTACCGGCAACATACAGGTATATGTTGCAAGGGATGCAGTCGGCGAGGAACCCTATGCCGCATTTAAGAAGTTCGATGTGGGTGACATCATAGGTGTTAAGGGTGAGGTATTTAAGACCCAGAAGGGTGAAATGTCCGTTCATGCTGCCGAGATAATACTTTTATCAAAGAGCCTTCAGGTGCTTCCCGAAAAATATCATGGACTTACCAATACCGATATGAGATACCGTCAGAGATATGTGGATCTCATAATGAATGATGAGGTAAAGGATACTTTTGTAAAGAGATCAAAGATCATAAGCTCTATCAGGAATTACCTGAATGCTCAGGGATTTCTTGAAGTGGAGACTCCGATGCTTGTGTCAAATGCAGGCGGCGCTGCAGCTAGACCCTTTGAGACACATTTCAATGCACTGGATGAGGATCTGAAACTCAGGATATCTTTAGAGCTCTACTTAAAGAGACTTATAGTGGGAGGTCTTGAGAAAGTATACGAGATAGGCAGGGTATTCAGAAATGAAGGTCTTGATACAAGGCACAATCCCGAGTTTACCCTAATGGAGCTGTATCAGGCATATACAGACTATGAGGGTATGATGGATCTCACCGAAAAGCTTTTCCGCCATGTGGCAGAAGAGGTGCTCGGTACCACAACGATTACTTATAACGGGATAGAGATGGATCTTTCAAAGCCTTTTGAAAGGATCACGATGATAGATGCCGTAAAGAAATATTCGGGAGTAGACTTTAATGAGGTTACTACCCTTGAAGAGGCCAGAGCCCTTGCAAAGGAACACCATGTGGAATTTGAGCAACGTCATAAGAAGGGTGATATCCTGAATCTCTTCTTTGAAGCCTTTGTGGAGGAGCATCTGATACAGCCTACCTTCCTTATGGATCATCCTGTTGAGATATCTCCTCTTACCAAGAGAAAGCCCTCAAATCCCGATTATGTCGAGAGATTTGAATTTTTCATGAACGGCTGGGAGATGGCAAATGCCTACTCAGAGCTTAACGATCCCATAGATCAGAGAGAGAGGTTCAAGGCTCAAGAGGAACAGCTTGCACAGGGAGATGAGGAAGCAAATACCACAGATGAGGACTTCTTAAATGCCCTTGAGATTGGAATGCCGCCTACGGGAGGCATAGGCTACGGCATAGACAGAATGGTAATGCTGTTTACCGACTCACCGGCGATCAGGGATGTGTTGTTGTTCCCGACCTTGAAGTCGTTGAGTTAAGAAATGCAGTAAAATCAAGGCTTCCGAGCCTTTGAAATAAAAAAGTACAGCAAGAGTACAGCAAATTTCGTCCTTATAATGCCCGATAACACTGAATAATACGGGGAAAGACGGAAAGCAGCACGAAGCAGCAGGAAAGAAAAATAGAAGTTGCGCTTATTGAGAGCCACTTTTCTAAGAGAAATCTTGGAAGAGTGGCTCTTTTCGTCTTGGCGAATGTCCGGCAACCTTCAGCACGGCAACGATGCACACAAAACTTAAGGGATTCGAAGAAATAAGGAGGCAACGAACATGGCATTTAAGAAAATCAGAAATATGAAGGTTTACGAGCAGTCGGGTTATCGCTACAAGAAGCACGATAAGTACCATAAGAACACCAGAGCCATATACCGGACATATGGGTCCATTCAAAAAGCCTCTATTAACGATTTTTCCCTGAGTAACGGCGTGAAAGACAACTTCTATCATCCAGCCTATAAGAGAATATATTATAAAGTACCAGAAT
>JAILPG010000339.1 GCA_024699595.1 Lachnospiraceae bacterium
GGAGCCATCAGCCATATCGGAAATATCCAGAAGTACGCAAGGGAAGAGGACAGACCTGCAAAGACCCTTTTTGTCATAACCACAGACGGACTTGAGAATGCCAGCAGGAGGTACAGCTTCAAGGATGTGAAAAAAATGATCGAGCGGCAGAAGGAGAAGTATAACTGGGAGTTCTTATTCCTGGGTGCAAATATTGATGCCATAGAAGTCGCAGGAAGCATGGGAATAGACCGGGACAGGGCTGCCAATTACAACTGCGATTCTGACGGAACAGCACTGAACTACATGGTTCTGGAAGAGGCTGTTTCAAAGGTGAGAAAATGCAGTTCAGCCAAGATGTCAAAGATGTTTGCAGGCGGCGCCTGGAAGGCATCCATAGACGAAGATTATGCTGAGAGAAGTGAGAAGAGCAGGGGAAAAAGGAGGGCGTAAGATGATAGGTGCGATACTTGGAGATATAGTCGGAAGTCCCTATGAGTTTGACAGAAGTGAAAAGATAAAGGATTTTGGGCCGTTATTCATAAATGAATCAGGGTTTACGGATGATTCCGTTATGACCATTGCCGTAGCAGATGCATTACTCAGAACTCCCGGGGGTGCTGATGATGAGACAATAAAGAGAGCAGTGATAAAATATATGCAGGACTGGGGTCATAGGTACCCTCATGCCGGATATGGTCAGAGATTTTATTTCTGGCTCAGTAAGAAGGATCCAAAGCCCTATGGAAGCTGGGGAAATGGCTCTGCGATGAGGGTTTCATCTGTGGGATGGCTTTACGATTCGCTGGAAGAGACAAGAAGATATGCGAGACTCACCGCAGAAGTGACACATAACCATCCGGAGGGTATAAAAGGAGCTGAGGCCACGGCTTCTGTGATCTATTTAGCCAGAACTGGTGCTTCGAAGGAAGAAATAAAAGAGTACATCATCCGTGAATTTGCCTATGACCTTTCCAGAACCTGTGACGAGATCAGACCGGGATACCATCATGTGGAATCCTGTCAGGAGACTGTTCCGGAAGCAATAACTGCTTTCCTTGAAGGAAATGACTTCGAGGATGTTATAAGGACGGCGGTATCTTTAGGCGGAGACTGCGACACGCTTACCTGCATTGCCGGGAGCATCGCTGAAGCATTCTATGGGGTTCCCGATGAAATGAAAGCTGAGTGCAGGAAAAGACTGTCAGCGGATATGCTGGAAGTTCTGGATCATTTTGAGGAACGGATATGATCACTCTATCTTTTTATTCACCCAGAGCTTCAAGGCCTCGATAGCCAGTGACATCTCTGACAGGTGTTGCTGGAATTTCTCAAAGTCCTCCCGCTCATCTTCTTCTATCTTGCCGTCTGCGGTGATATCGATGATACGATCCTTTTCCCGGTTAAGGGTATTAAGGCTGGAAAGCAGTGTCATGGTGATCTGAGGGAGATTATGGACGGTGGTGACTTCCGGAACGTACTTCTTGCCGATCTGGCATTCCTTTGTACAGAAATAGTTGCAGAGCTCCGGCTTATTGTAGATATCTGCCATAAGTACAACATCTTCCGGGCGGGCGTTAAGGCTGCCATTCTCGATCTTTTCTATCCGGCTTTCGGATAATGCGCCGTCTGTTGCATCGGATGCGGCTGCCCGGGTCATGTTGATCTCTTCCCTGGCCTGCTGATAAACGTTCTTGTCGTTCTTAACAGATTTTTTCCCCATGATGTGTACCCCCTCCAAAAATATGATAGAAAAATTATACAGGATATAGCTCCCCTTTTCCACCGGATTGGAGAAATATGGGGGCTTATTCCGCGCAAATGAATGTATATTTGCCCGGGCTTTGGCGTTATCATGATTCCAAAGAAGAAAGTCGAGGCGTGGAAATGTCAGTAGAGGAAAGGATCCGGAGGTGCTTAATCCTGGAGGACATGATGAAAAACCGGGAGGCAGCGAAGGAACTGGGACTGAAAAACATATCAAGGGTTAAGCCTTCTTTGCACCATCTGAAAGCAGGCAAAGGGAAAGGCAGGTAATCATATGGGTATGGGAATTGATTTTCATGACAAGCCGGTTGAGAACGAGTTTGACAGAATGTTCGACTATGATGTGGATGGAGTCCTGAATCCCCTGGAGCAGGCAGAAAGACTGGATTTCATGACGGGAAGCGCCGAGAGTTATAACGACGATGATTATGACTCCGGAGACTCCTCTTATCTGGATGACGATGATGATGACGATTGTGGCTACCGCATGAGCGACGAAGCGATAAGAAGACAGGAGGAGATGCTGAACAGGCTCGATGAAGCCCGTAAGAAGAGAGAAGCAAGGAAAGCCCTGATAATAGGTGGAATAATGATCGCAGCAAGTATCATATTTGCCAGCTCCCCGGGAATTATCCTGTTCATTGGAGCAATGCTCTTCTCGGCGAAGATATCGAAGATGTTTTAGTATTAGAGTATTCAAGTGACCTGTTGACTTGTTTGAAAGGGGGATCATTATGACTAAGCTGCTGTTTTTCCCGTTTTATCTGACATTCAAGCTTATAGAGCTGCCATTCAAGTTTGTGTGGTGGTGCTTTAAGACCAGCATAAAGCTGTCGATAGCCATAAGTGTGGCTGCGTTTGTTTTTATTCTTTTGATGTTTATCCTGTAGCTTCATGACGAGAACTGAAAAATGAGAAAAAATGCCGGCAGAGTGATGTACAGCTGCCGGTATTCTTTTGGAGAAAATGATAACGGATGTTACATCTTTGAGTGAAAAAGTAATCGCAAGTCAGTAAAAGAGAATGCAATCATAAACCTTATTTTTCCGCTTTTTAGAGTTTTTGGGATGGGGTATAATAAGTGAAAACTGTTGTTTTTACTTATATCTGAGCATGACAAACAAAT
>JAILPG010000015.1 GCA_024699595.1 Lachnospiraceae bacterium
TGGAAAGTGTTGGAAGGAAAAATCCACCTAAGTGAGTAGAAGAAGGCTTGCAGGTGGAAAGTATTGAAAAGAAAAACCACCTGAGCAAGCAGAAGAGTAGATGCAGGTGGAAGTTACGGCGGAGACAGGTATGGAAACGGATATAAGAACATTGCTTGAAAAGGTGGCAGCAGGAGAGATCCCTGTAGATGAAGCGGAGAGGATCCTTAAGAAAAAGCCCTTTACCGATATGGGGTATGCTGTTACAGATGATCACAGAGCGCTTAGAAACGGCGTGGCTGAGGTAATCTACGGGGCGGGAAAGACTGCCTCCCAGATAGAGGGCATTGTAAATACGATGAAGGACAACGGTCAGGATCGGATCCTGATCACAAGACTGTCGCCTGAAAAAGCTGAAAAGCTTGCCATTCCGAATCTTGATTATCATGAAGAGGGAAAGATCGGGATCATCGGCGGCAATAAAGAGCCTGACGGTACCGGGAGGATTGCGGTGGTCACCGCGGGAACAAGTGATATCCCTGTTGCCGAGGAGGCATATCTTACAGCGAGATTTCTCGGTAATGATACGGTAAAAATATATGATGTCGGAGTCGCAGGACTGCACAGGCTGCTTGCAAGGATGGATGATCTGATGACTGCGAGAGTGGTGATAGCGATCGCAGGCATGGAGGGAGCACTTGCAAGTGTTGTCGGAGGTCTTGTTTCGTGCCCCGTTATCGCGGTTCCTACGAGTGTCGGCTACGGTGCATCCTTCGGAGGAATATCTGCACTTCTTTCCATGATCAATTCCTGCGCAAACGGAATATCGGTAGTAAATATTGATAACGGCTACGGAGCAGCCTATCAGGCCAGCCTTATCAACCATTGAAACATACGCAATACAGGAGATTTTTTATGAATACGTTATACATTGAATGCAATATGGGTGCTGCAGGGGATATGCTGACGGCTGCTCTGTATGAGCTGCTGTCGGATACGGATAAGAAGAGGTATCTTGAACAGCTTAAGAAAGCGAACATCCCGGACGTTGAGATGACAATGGAAGCCTCGGAAAAGTGCGGCATTAAAGGGACACATTTTTCTGTTAGGGTCAACGGGGAAGAGGAAGAGTCGGACGACTATCATCATGAGCATCATCATGCCGGACATGACCATGAGCATGATCACGGACCCCACGAACATCACGATCACGGACATATTCATGAGCATGATGATCATGACCACGAGCATGGACATATGCACGGACATGGTGAGTACGATCATGACCATGGACATATGCACGGCGATGACCACGGGCATGAACATACACATAATGGCCACGATCATCATCATGTACACAGGGGCATGAAGGATATCGAGGATATTGTAAACGGACTTGATCTTGATCCGGATGTGAAGCGAATGGTCCTTGAGGTCTATAAGATAATCGCGGCTGCTGAGGGCAAGGTACACGGAAAAGATGCCGCAATGATCCATTTTCACGAAGTGGGCGCAATGGATGCGATAGCTGACATCACGGCCTGCTGTCTTGCGATGAGTATGCTTGATCCTGAGAAGGTTGTTGTATCGCCTGTCCACGTGGGATCGGGACAGGTCAGATGTGCGCACGGGATCATGCCGGTACCCGCACCTGCTACAGCTGAGATACTAAAGGGCGTTCCTGTATACGGAGGAAACATTGAAGGGGAACTGTGTACTCCGACTGGAGCCGCGCTGCTTAAATATTTTGCTACGGAATACGGAAACATGCCTGTTATGAGCATTGAAAATACGGGCTATGGAATGGGAAAAAAAGACTTTGCCGCCGCAAACTGTGTAAGGATCCTAAGCGGTAATACCGAAGGAAACAGGGATACTGTAACCGGCCTGTCCTGCAATGTGGATGACATGACAGGTGAAGAGATTGGCTATGCCTACGACAAGCTCTTTGAAGCCGGAGCTCTGGAAGTGTATACTTATCCGGTGAGCATGAAAAAATCAAGGCAGGGCATCGTGATAAATGTGCTGTGCAGAGAGGACCGAAGAGAAGATATCGTTAAGGCTCTGTTCAAACACACTACCACGATAGGGATCAGGCAGCTATGCTATGACAGATATATACTGGACCGTGAAGTAAAGGAAGAAGAACTTGACGGTATGATCATCCGCAGAAAGGATTCTTTCGGCTATGGGGTAAAGAGATCAAAATATGAGTTTGATGATCTTGCAAAGCTTGCGGATGCAAAAAACATAAGCCTGAGAGAAGCCGCAGAGCTTATGAAACAGACACTTTCTGAAAAGGGATAAAAAATAAAATAAAGGGGAAAGATAGGGATGAAAAAGAAATCTAAGAATGTAAGTATGATTATCAAAAGGATTACGGCAGTTACGCTTGCTGCCACGGTTGTTTTTGCAATGGTTTCACCTGCACGTATCCAGGCATCAGCAAAGAAAAAATCAAACACAGGAACGACAAAGAATCTTGTCGTAGTGCTGGATCCGGGACACGATCTGATGCATCACGGCTGTCAGTATATGGGAGTAGATGAGGCAAACGTGAATCTGTGTCTTGCCATGCTCTGCAAACAGGAGCTTGAAAAATACAAAGGCGTTACTGTATATCTGACAAGATCCGGTATAGAGTGCCCGTATGGCTCAGATCCGAACTCAACATCAGCCTGTCTGTCGGGCCGTGTTAACCTCGCAAAGGCGGTAAAGGCAAACGTTATCGTATCGCTGCATAACGATTATGATGCGGACGGTGATGTTACGGTAAACGGAAGCAAGGTAATAATACAGAATGCTAATTACAGGCCTGCACTCTGGTCGGTTGATATGAATCTGGCTACATCAATTCTTTCGGAGCTTACTAAGGTCGGTCTTAACATAAATAACTGGAAGCTCTGTCCGAACGGAACAGGTATAGTTACGAGAAATTCTGCTACAACCACTTATCCGGACGGAAGCCCAAGCGATTATTATGCCATTTTAAATAAGGCAAAATCAGCAAATATTCCCGCGGTTATAATTGAGCATGCATATCTCAGCAATGATTCCGACAGGATCAATTTCTTAAGTAATCCTGCAAATCTTCAGGCGATCGCAGCTGCCGATGCGAGGGCCATCGCAAGCAGCTTTGGACTGTCGATGAGATAGCGGGTGTAGAACATCATCATTAACAGACACTAAGAGAAGCCGCTTTTGCTGCTTCTCTTAAATATATATACAGGAGGGTGTCAGTATGATACGGATAGTTGTTTTTGACATAGACGGCGTACTTACGGACGGAAAGATCTATGTCGACGAAAACGGTAATGAGAGAAAGGCGCTTCTTATGACCGATGTTGATGCGGTTAATTCCATCAAGAAGTCCGGAATAATGATCGCATCGATCACAGGCGAGGAGACACCGATCACAAAGTATTTCAAAGAAAGATTCAGCTGGGATATCTTTATCACCGGATGCAAGGATAAGGCCTCGGCGCTTAAGTCTGTTTCCGAAGAGCTTGGTATCGATATGGAAGATATCTGCTATGTAGGCGACGGTGTCTATGATATCGAAGCGGTTAAAACCGCAGGCTTTGGCATATGTCCGCAGAATGCGATAGATGATGTCAAAGAGGTAGCTGACATGATATTGAAAAAATCCGGCGGAGCCGGATGTATAGATGAGCTCAGGATGTTCCTTGAGTCCGTCAGAAATTGAGAGTGGTACATCCACACGAGCTCCTTTACAGGTCCCAAACGCAGAATATATTAAAAACTGTGAAGTAGGGAATGCCACCTAAGAGAGTGATAAGTGAAAAATATGAGTGATGATCGATCGATTCACACTATGCCGGGATTACAGAGAATATCCCTGCATTTTTTTAGGTCGATATCCGTAGTGACTTTAAAGTTGTTCTCATCGCCGGGGATTATGGCGATGTCCAATCCGGCTCTTATCGCAGGTTCGGTGGAGCCGTTGATCTTTAGGATCTCGTCGGGAAGCAGAGCCTTAGTGGCTTCGAGATATTTTTCGAGCCTGAAGGCCTCGGGTGCCTGGCCCGCATATATCTTGCTCCTTTCAAGCAAAGAGGTGACTGATACGCCATCCTCTGAGAGATAGACGGTATCCTTCATGGGAAGCGCAGGCATCGCACCGTCGTGAATGGCGCAGGCCTCGATGCAACGCTCGAGCAGATCTGCACTTACAAAGGGTCTTGCGGCGTCATGCACTATTACGATGTCGTCCGTGACAGCCGTATCCTGGAAATGTCTGTTTTCGCTATTGCTTTCGTATTCTTTGTCTTCTGTATGTGTAGTGTTATTTGTATCTGCTGTATCAGATCCCGCGACGGTAAGTCCGCAGATATCGCACAAGCCGTTATAGATGGACAGCTGTCTGTTTTTCCCGGGATCTGAAAAACCGGTGAACTTCTCCGTAAACTCATCTCCGATAAGCGCTTCTGCGTCTGACAGTATCTCATCTCTCCACTTTTCATCCGCAGTTATATG
>JAILPG010000036.1 GCA_024699595.1 Lachnospiraceae bacterium
CGATGATCTTATCTACGGGGTTTCAGGCGGGGTGTAATATGAGATTTGTTACTATAGGATACATTGAATGGAGAAAAGGCCAGGATCTGTTAATAGATGCTGTTTCCATGCTGCCTGATGAACTGATGCGCTCTGCTGAGTTTATTTTAATCGGACAGAACACTTCGCTGCTTGCGCAGAGACTAGCAGACAGAATCTCAATGTTGCCTAACGTTATAATGAGAGGAACGATACCAAGGGATGAAGTGCACGATTTATTGGACAATGCTGATGTGCTGATATGCCCGTCCAGAGAAGATCCCATGCCTACGGTCTGTGCCGAGGCTATGATGCATGGTGTACCCTGCATTGTGTCAGATGTTACCGGAACTTCGGAATACATAAAGGATGGCTTTGACGGCATCGTGTTCAGATCCGAAAATGCAGAGGATCTGAAGGACAGGATCGTCTGGTGTATGGATCATCCTGAAGATATAATAGAAATGGGAAGGCGTTCCCGTGAAATATACAGGAGAGTCTTTTCGGAAGAGGCCTTTGAACAGAATCTGCTTAAGAATGTAAAAGAGATGATAGGGTAAAGGAGTTAATCTCAGTATGGCTGATATCAAAGATATACTGAATGATAATAAGGGAAACAGTGTTGCTATCTATGGGCTCAGTACGGAGACGGAAAGGTTTCTTAATGAGCATGGAGAGTCGGTTAAGGTCATTGGTCTTTTGGATGGCTTCCGTACTGACGGTGAGATGTACGGCTATCCGATCATCCCGCTTGAGACTATCGTTTCAAAAGATGTAAAGCTCATAATCGTTGTGGCCCGCCCCGGTTCCTGCAAGGCTATTTCAAAGAGGATCGGGGATTTTTGCCGTTTAAATGACATTGCGGTTTTTGATGTCAGAGGAAGGGATCTTCTTGCAGAGACTGCGGTTAATTATGATTTTAAAGGATTAAAGCCGTATACACGGGATGAGCTCTTAGAAAAATGTGAAAAGGCGGATCTTATCAGCTTTGACCTTTTTGACACGCTTATTACCCGCAAGGTTCCGTCCTATACTGATGGATTTGATCTGCTTGCGATCCGTCTTTCTGACAGAAATATCGACATTCCGGATTTTGCATCTCTTAGGTTATCTGCTGAAAAGGAATGCTCAAAGGATCACTCCCCGGTGCTTACTGAGATATATGCTGATCTTCTTAAAAGAGCCGGATGCAGCACTGTTACTGCACATGAACTTTACGAAATGGAATGGGACCTTGATATAACATTTATGGTTCCAAGAAAAGCCGTCTGTGATATTTTCAGGGAGCTTGTAAAGCAGGGAAAAAGAGTGGTCATCACCACAGATAATTATTACCGGAGAGATAAGCTTGAAAAGCTCCTTGAAATCTTTGAACTAGATGGATATGAGGACATCCTTGATTCATGCGAGTATGATACGACAAAGACCCAGAGGCTGTATGAGAAGCTGTGCGAAGCAAACAACGGTAACGCGGCGGGAATCCTGCATATTGGTGACGATGAATATGCAGATATCGAGTCTGCGCACAAATTCGGGATAGAGACTTTCAGGATATATAGCGGGATTGACCTTTTCGACAGTCTTGGGGGACTTAACCTTGAAAAGAATGTGTCCGGTATTTCGGACACAGTGAAGAAAGGACTGTTTATTTCGAGACAATTTAATGATCCGTTTGTTTTTGAGAATGCAGATCTGAAGCTTTCGGTCCCTGATGCCTCCGATATTGGATATCTGTTCTGTGCACCTATGATAACGGATTTTGCCTTATGGATGCTTGACAGGGTAAAAAAAGACGGCATCCCACAGCTTTTGCTCTGCGCAAGGGACGGATATCTGTTTGACAGGATATATAACAGATCATACCTGAATACTCTGAAAGACAATCGTGAAGTCAATTCATTATATTTTTACACTTCGAGAACGGCAGCAATCCGTGCAGGAGTACGTGACCTTGACGATCTAAAGTATGTTGACAGTATGAAGTATTTCGGAACGGAGGAGGAGAGTCTTAAAGTCCGGTTTGGAATAGATGCGGGAGACATATCAGATAAGGATGGAAGAGATAAGGCCATTCTTAATAGGTCAGAAAAGCTTAGGGAAAACTACCATAAATACATGGATAAGATCGGGGTAAAAGATATTCCGACTGCCATGTTTGATTTTGTGGCAAAGGGAACGAGCCAGCTGTATCTTTCTCGACTGTTCAGTCATCATTTGAAAGGGTATTATTTCCTGCAGCTTGAACCGGAGTTCATGGCTGACAAGGGTCTTGACATAGAACCTTTCTATACGGAGGAAGAAAAAAACTCCAGTGCTATTTTTGAAAACTACTATATCCTTGAAACCATTCTTACTGCTCCGCATCCGCAGACAGCGGAGTTTGATGATGATGGTGAACCGGTATTCTGCGAGGAGACCAGGAGTAAACAGGATATAGGATGCTTTATGCGGGCGCAGGAAGGGATCGTGCAATATTTCAGGGATTATCTTTCCATAGTTCCCCAAAATCTGAGGAAGCAGAATAAGAGGCTTGACGAACAGATACTTTCCCTGATAAACCATGTGAAAATACTTGATGAGGAATTTATGTCACTGACTGTGGAAGATCCGTTTTTCGGCCGGATGACAGAGATCAAGAATGTAATAGGATGATCATAAAATGAAAGAAAGCAACCGCCCGACCAAGGATTAGGTTGCTTTCTTCATTTGCAACTATTAACCAAGGCGAACCGTTTACACGGCAGTGCCTTTCTATGTACAGAATACCTCTGTTGCCCGGGATTGTCAAGGTATGGTAAAATGCAGTATGACAGTCAAATAGGACAGAAATATACCTATGAGGAAGAACAGAAATGTTATCAATTTTCTTTGGTGAGAAAGAACATGTAATGCACGGGCCATCATGGTTCCGATTCAATTTTAAACGTGAGTGGTTTGAAGATCCCTTGGTACAGCGGATGCTTGAGGATATTGATAAATCGCAATATGTTGGCGGCGACCTTATTCAAAGTGATGCGTTGGGGCCTATTCCGCCCGAGAGACTGTCGGGTGGGTTACAGACCCTGATTGCGATATACAAGAGACCGGATCTTATTTTTAATGCTACGAGCTGTGGAGAAAACTGCTCAAAATGGTTGTTAGAAATCGGAAAAAAAGAAGATGTTACGGTGAATCTGCGTTATTTTATGCCTTTTGATGGATGTGAACCATTTGAGATAAGGATTCTTAATGAGGATGTTGTTGTTGAGGATATGAAAGAATACACGCGTATTGCTATCAGGTATATTTGAGATCATTGGGGTTGATCGATGAAGGGAAAGCATAGAGTAATCATAGAAGCCGAAAGGCTTAAATATGAGTTTGAGATAAAAAGGAATATTACCGTCGTTCAGGGAGACAGCGCTACCGGTAAGACGACTCTGGTTGACCTGATACAGACATATGGAAGATACGGCAAT
>JAILPG010000181.1 GCA_024699595.1 Lachnospiraceae bacterium
AGGACTTACCCAGGCTTCAACAAACGCTCAGGACGGAATCTCCTGCGTACAGACAGCAGAAGGTGCTCTCGGCGAAGTAGAAGATATGCTTCAGAGAATGAACGAGTTAGCAATCAAGTCGGCAAACGGCACAAATACCACTGATGACCGTATGGCTATCCAGAAGGAAGTAGCAGCTCTTTCACAGGAAATCGATCGTGTAGCTACATCCACGAACTTCAATACTCTTAACCTCTTAAATGGTAGCTTCTCCGCAGGAAAGGCACTTCAGGTTGGAGCATATTCAGGAAGCTCAGTAGAGATCAAGATCGTCATCAAGAAGATGAACTGCTCATCCATCATGGGAACACAGTCAGCAAAGGCTTCATGCATGAGATTAGTTGGAGCAAATGGTACTGTAACATTCTTATCAGGAAGGTCTATATCCAACCTGAAAGCAAATTCACAGATACTTGATGTATCCACAGCAACAAGTGCAAAGGCAGCTATCGCTACAATAACCAAGGCTATCGCTTCTATATCTTCACAGAGATCTGATCTCGGTGCAGTACAGAACAGACTTGAGCATACGATCAAGAACCTTGACAACGTAGTAGAGAACACGACATCAGCTGAATCAACAATCCGTGATACCGACATGGCAAAGATGATGGTAGAGTTCACGAAGAACAATATCCTTGCTCAGGCAGGACAGTCGATGCTTGCACAGGCTAATCAGAGTAACCAGGGTGTTCTTTCTCTCCTCGGATAATCTAATAAACGGTTGATAAAATGACCGGATCACCTCCGGTATAGTAATCTCCCATATAAACTCAGGGGTCTGCGAAAGCAGACCCCAATTTTTTAGTGCGAGTATGTCTTTAGGTATTCATTGCTGTATGAGATGAGTGGCGATGTGTCATACAGAGTTTTGTTTTTAAAGCATGCATAATTAAAGCTTAACTGATCACGTCTGCTTCCGTGTAATATCTCATTCCACCAGTCTTTCATGGTGTTTCGTACTGTTTCATCTCTGTTATCCCTTATTAGCATGCAGGAGTCGATCAAGCCGCTGTGTTCGGGAAGCCCCTCTTTTCTGTATCTGTCCATCTGGGCATTGATGATCCCCGGATCGTCTTTATTTAACATTATGCAGGTTTTTGCTTCGCTGTATGCATCATCACTCACATAATGATTGAAGCATAACATCCCATTTCCCTTTGAATATCTGTTTATATATTCCTTAAGATCTCCGGTCACCTGTAACTTGCCGTCAAGCCAAACGGTATAATCGTAGTCGCTTAAGTAATCGTAACATCCGAGTATCTTAATCTTCCTTGCAAGCTTTACGGGGTCAAGGCCCTCGGGATTGCCTACTTTTATCACCTTCCACAAATCAGATGACACATTATCCGAGTCAGTAAAAAGATAGTAATCAAGATCCGGATCGATAAACAAAGGCTCTCTTATAGCATCATATCCGCCGGTTACAGCACAGTATACTGCGCCCTTTCCGGTAAAAGCAGGTCTTACGGATTCCTGTTTACCCATTCCGGCGATTCGGTTTCTTTCAAGATTTTTGTAATATTCAAGCTCCACTCTCAAGGGAACCGTTTCATTTCCAAGCCCGATCTTTGATATGCGATCCTTATAAAGCTCTGATACTACCTGATGATCAGTAAGGATAAGTCTTATAAGGGCGCATACGCCAGCGGTGTCATTGATGGCTGTAAGATCGGAAAAGAGCCTGTTACAGTCATTTGTTATACTTGAAGCATCAATATTCACCGTCTCGATGCCGGCATGTGCAAATGCGGAAATATCCTCGTAGGGAACCTGAGCAGGGCTCATCTTGCCCGCTTCAAGATATTCAAGTACTGTCCTTATGAGCTTTTCTATATCATCAAATCCTTCCAAAATATACCTCCTTTTTCTGTTATATTCCAAATAGCTTAAAGTTTTTTTGTCTTAAACATAACGGTAAGGGGATATCCCCTCCATGTTCGCTTAATTCACACAAATACATAATACATGATATAATCAAAATTGTAGATACGAATATTAATAATATTGATGAGAACAGTCTGGTGAGAAGTCCTGAAATAGCAGTATAACATGATAACTTGCCTTTAGATGCCATCATATTTTTGCTGGAGAGATTAAAATGGAAATAGATTCGGGATTTTATGAAAGCGAAGTAAGGGATGGATTTTATGTGCCGTCCATTATGAAAAGATCCTGGGGAGCTACGCTTGGAGTCCTAAATGAAATAGACAAGATATGCAAGCGTCACGGTCTTAGATGGTGGATGGACTGGGGTTCTCTTCTTGGTCTTGTAAGGCATGGGGGATTCACTCCCTGGGATGATGATATTGACATATCGATGCTCAGGAAAGACTATGATCTGTTCTTAGAATATGCAAAGGATGAGCTTCCCGAGGATTATTACATTGCAAATATCTATACGGAGTTCAATTTTCCCGAATAC
>JAILPG010000199.1 GCA_024699595.1 Lachnospiraceae bacterium
CCATGTCTCCTGTGATGCAGGATGGTTGTCATTGGGATATTCGGGAGTTGTCCACCATACGGTATCCTTGGACTTGTCATCCATTACGATGAACTTATCCTTAGGTGAACGTCCGGTATAGATACCTCTCATAACGTTAACTTCGTCAAGCGCTGTCATTACAACCTTATCCTAGCCCTCAAGACTCGGATCCATCTCATCCTTATATAACTGCTCATATGAAGGATTATAAAAGATCTCTTTAACACCTGTGATTCCATACTTACTTAAATCAACTGCCATCTCTTTACCTCTTTTCTTTAATATTATTTATGGCAAAAGGCCTTTTTTACGGGCTTTTTGCCCATCTGGTTTTTCAATCGCTAAAGATTATACATGATAAACCGCCATAAATCAATAAATTTTCTATTAAGGAGAGACATTCTCTTAAGGACAGGCCGATCATTTACAAAGGCGCGGTCTGTGCAGTAAGCCACTCAAGCTTCTCGCCCTCAAATCTGTCCTTTAAGCTTTCATATACCAGTTTGTGATACTCATTAAGCATCTTTTTCTCATCCTGATTTATCATATCCGTTACGATCGCCTCCCGTTCAAAAGGCACTAATGACAGGGGCTCAAAGGCAAGAAAAGTTCCCCATTCATTGGTCTTTTTTTCAACGCACAGAAGGAGGTTTTCTATTCTTATTCCGTATTCCCCTTCTATGTAGATACCTGGTTCATCGCTTGTGATCATACCGCTCTCAAGCGGAGGCTGCGCTCCTTCTTCTTTTATATGATAATTAAAGGACTGCGGTCCCTCATGCACGCTTAAGAAGCTTCCGACACCATGTCCGGTACCGTGCTTGTAATTAAGGCAGAGCTCCCACAGAGGAGACCTTGCCGCGATATCAAGGTTTTCCCCGCTAACTCCCTTTAAAAATACAAGAGACATAAGACGCAGATGTCCTTTGAGAACAGCCGTATAGGAGATCTTTTCCTCATCAGTTAAGGCACCCAGTGCGACCGTCCTTGTGATATCCGTAGTCGCTCCCCTGTACTGGCCTCCCGAATCAAGCAGTACAAAGCCTTTATCCTCAAGAGTCTTCGAGTTCTCCTTATCCGGCTCGTAATGAACTATTGCTGCATTCTCCCTGTAGGCACAGATCGTTGCAAAGCTTGGCTCGACAAAGCCCTTTGAATCTGCCCTGTAAGAATCGACAAGCATTGCCGCCTCATATTCCGTTATCTTTTCAGTCTTCACCCTTTTCTTTATGTCATATATCCAGTTGATGACTGCGGCCGCATCATCCTTATGAAATTCCTTCGAAAGCCTTATCTCCGTTTCATTCTTTATCTGTTTTTTTATGTATTCATGCGACGGGATATCAGCTACATAATTGTACTCATTAAGGATATGGTAAAGTCTGTGGTTTAAAGATGAAAAATCGCAGGTGATGTCAAGCGGTGCAACACAGTTCTGTGTATCAAAGGCATAATCGTATATAGAGTCATAAGGAAGCAGTCTGTATCCGTTCTTCTCGGATTCAAGCTTAAGCTCTTTGCTCATGCATGCTTCGTCAATAAAAAGCATCGCATCCTTCCCGGATATAACAGCATATGAATAAGCAACGGGATTGTACTCTATGTCATTTCCTCTTATATTAAATACCCACATCACATCGGACAGATCCGTGATGACACATTGATCCAAGGAACTGTCCGATAAAAAGGTCCGTATTTCCTTAAGCTTTTCAGCTGTGCTCTTTCCGGATACATTCCCGGGAAGTATCATCATTTTTTCCGCAGCTCTTGCAGGTCTGTCTTCCCATACTTCATCCGCATAGTTTACATTTATACGGAAATTGTCAATGTTTGCGGTTACATCAAAGATCTCTTCATAAAAGCTTACGCTCGTCACTTCCCCGTCAAAACCTATGACAATATCCTCATCTGCTCTGTCCCTTAAATATTCGCAGATAGTGGGCACTCCCTCATCCTGCATTCTCATAAGCTTTATCTCAGAGCCTGAAAGCTCGGACTCCGCCTGGATATAATATCTTCCATCGGTCCATAAAAGGGCCTCTGTAAGTCCCACCAGAAGAGTGCCTGCAGAACCGGTAAAGCCGCTTAAGTATTCCCTGAACTTGTAATGATCGCACAGATATTCAGACATATGAGGATCGGAGGTGAGCACCACGTAATAATCGATACCGTCCCGCCTCATAAGGCTTCTCAGCCTTTCAATACGTTCTTTATAAATGTTTCTCATTGATCCCGCTCCTTTTTATCCGTGATAACCTTCCATTCATACTTTTTCCTTTTCACCTGATACCGTTTTCATGGAATGGACAAAACAATGCCCGTACTTAGCCCCGTCTTCAAGCCTTGCAAGATATCATCTTATCATGTAAAATAATACATAGTGACAATTCATGAAGGCATTATCGTCTCGTGACTTTTTCTTTTCCTGTCATCGGTAAGATGTCCGGTCAGAAGGTTTAATTTTTCCCCTGTCAACAATAGTATCACAAAAAAGAGAGAAAAGAATGTTAGACAAAAAATTATACGAAATCACTCCCGAGATCATAAAACTTTCGGAAATGAACGAGGAAAGCAGCCTGATCGACCCGGCTTTATATGAAAAACTAGACGTTAAGCGCGGGCTTCGCGACCTGTCCGGAAAAGGCGTGCTTGCAGGACTTACCAATATATCTGATGTCCGTGCGAACATGATAGTGCGCGGAAAGCTCGTACCGCAGAACGGTGAGCTGTATTACAGAGGCTATAACGTAAGGGACCTGGTAAACGGTTTTTCCAATGACCAGCGATTCGGATTTGAGGAGATCACCTTTTTACTTCTGTTCGGAAAGCTCCCCGACCAAAAGGAGCTTGATGATTTCAACAACCTGCTGTCGCAGTATCGTGCGCTGCCCACGGATTTTGTAAGAGATATCATTATGAAGGCTCCGAGCCGCGATATGATGAACACCCTTGCAAGAAGCGTACTGACGCTCTATTCCTATGATGACAGGGCTGACGATACCACCATGCCAAATGTCCTGAGGCAGTGCCTGCAGCTGATAGCTCTGACACCGCTTCTTTCCGTCTACGGTTATCAGGCCTACAGACATTATCATGACGGAAAGAGTCTTTATATACATCCGCCCAAAAAGGAACTCTCAACTGCGGAAAACATTCTGAGGATCCTAAGGCCGAACAAGAAATACACACCTCTTGAAGCCCGGATACTTGATATCTGTCTCGTACTGCATATGGAGCATGGCGGCGGAAACAATTCCACCTTTACGACCCATGTCATAACATCTACGGGTACTGACACCTATTCCGTCATGGCAGGTGCCATAGGCTCACTAAAGGGGCCCAAGCACGGCGGTGCCAACATAAAGGTCGTAGAGATGTTTGACGACATGAAGAAAAAGCTCAAGGACTGGGAGGATGAAGAGGCCGTATCAGCTTACCTGCTCGGGCTCCTAAGAAAGGAAGAGTTTGACAAACAGGGGCTTATCTACGGTATGGGACATGCGGTTTATTCCCTGTCAGATCCCCGAGAAAAGATATTCAGAAAATTCGTGGGGCTGCTTGCTTCCGAAAAGGGACTGGACGATGAGTTCAGGCTCTATTCCCTTGTGGAAGAGCTTGGCCCAAGGATCATCGCCTCAGAGCGGAGAATGTATAAGGGCGTCTGCTGTAATGTGGATTTTTATTCCGGCTTTGTATATCAGATGCTGGGACTGCCCAAAGAACTGTACACTCCCATCTTTGCGATAGCAAGAATGGCCGGATGGTCAGCTCACCGTCTTGAGGAACTTGCCCAGAACGGAAAAATAATAAGACCGGCATACAAGCCGATCATAGTTGATCAGGAATACATCCCTCTTTCGGAGAGGTAGACACAAAAAAAGCCGGGAAACCGGCTTTTTTTGTATGCTTTTTTTATATTTTTACAGCCTTCACGACAGGCCTGTACGTTTTTTTACGACCGAAACCATCTCATCTTTTTCACATACTGTCGTATGTCTTATTTCTGCTCCCTTAAGCTCCGTGATAGCCGGAGGCAGCTTTACGTGTGAGATCTCAAACAGCTCATCCGCTGTAATCTGCCAGTCCTCACCGCTTTCCTTTCCCGTGATTGCACGCAAAACGGCAGGTGCGAATTTATACGGACTTGCTGTCGATATCACAACACTCTTTTTAGTATCGCCGGTGCTCTCCCTGTATTTTAAGTCACAGGCTGCGGCAACTGCAGTATGGGTATCCATAACATAACCGGTTTTCTCATAAAGATCCTTTATTGCAGAAAGAGCTTCATCTTCGGCTGCGTAAAATCCCGCAAAGCTTTTTGAACCTTCCTTCATGTCGGCACTTACCGCATAGCTGCCTTTTTTTGCAAGCGAGTCCATAAGTGCTTTCGTTTTAGCCGTATCGGATCCGGTCATCATATATATGAGCCTCTCGAGATTTGATGAGACAAGTATATCCATACTGGGAGAACAGGTAAGGATAAACTCCCTGTTCCTGTCATAGGTTCCTGTCTCAAAGAAATCATAGAGAACCTTATTGTCGTTTGAGGCACAGATCAGTTTTCCAACAGGCAGTCCCATGAGCTTTGCATAATATCCGGCTAAGATATTTCCGAAATTCCCCGTCGGCACAGTGAAGTTAATCTCCTCTCCTTCACTGATCTTACCGCTTTCAAGCATTTTTTTGTATGCATATACATAATAGACGATCTGCGGGATCAGCCTTCCGATATTGATGGAATTAGCCGATGAGAACATATATCCCTTTTCTGACATTTCTTTTGCCAGAGCCTTATCATTAAAGATCTTTTTTACCCCGCTCTGGCAGTCATCAAAGTTTCCTTTTACGGCTGCAACACAGGTGTTATCACCCTTCTGGGTCACCATCTGGAGCTTTTGTATTTCCGAGACTCCGTTTTCGGGATAAAAAACTGTTATCGCGGTACCTTCCACATCACAGAATCCTTCAAGCGCCGCTTTTCCGGTATCGCCCGAAGTGGCAGTGAGTATCATCACCTTCTTATCTATCCCGTTTTTCTTAATGGCAGCTGTCAGAAGATGCGGAAGGATGGACAGAGCCATATCCTTAAAGGCTATAGTCCTTCCGTGGAAAAGCTCGAGGAAATACCTGTCTCCTTTTTTAACCAAAGGGGCTATGCTTTCATCGTCAAACTTTTCATCATAGGCTTTGTTTATGCAGTATGTAAGCTCCTCATCCGTATAATCCGTAAGAAGCAGTCTCATCACACGGAAAGCCGTCTGTCTGTAATCCATGCTTATAAGGTCTGATAACTCAAAGTCAAAATGCGGGATACTCTGAGGGACAAACAGTCCTCCGTCATCGCAGAGTCCCTTAAGCACTGCCTTTGAAGCCGGGACATTTTCTTCGCCTCCGCGAGTGCTCTTATACAGTATCTCCAACGTTGTTCTCCTTATCCGCACTGTCTGCTTTTTTCTGATCCTTCATGTCTCTTAATCTCTTTCCGAGATTTACGGCGATCACGATTGCAGCCATAAATACAATGACTACAAGCACATAAGATAAAAACGTATTAATGAATGCTATCATCTGAGTTCTCCTCTATATGTTTTCTTTTTCTAAACAGTTTGATCCATAATGTCTTCCGAAAGATCATCCGAATCGGCGGCAGCAGTTGCAAGCTTGTCGCACCTTTCGTTTATCTCATTTCCGTCATGACCCTTTACCCAGTTAAAAGTAACACTGTGGGGCTCCATATCCTTTAGAAGCCGTTTCCACAGATCGACATTTAACACTGCTTTTTTATCGGCTTTCCTCCATCCATTCTTTACCCAGTTATCTATCCATTTCTGATTGAATGCCTCTGTTACATATTTGGAATCGGAATAGACTTCCACCTCGCAGGGTCTGTTTAACGCTTCAAGACCGGCGATCACGCCCATAAGCTCCATCCGGTTATTCGTTGTTTTTACATAACCCTTTGATATTTCCTTTTCATGAAGCTTATCCTTTGAATCCGTATATCTGAGTATGCACCCAAAGCCCCCCGGGCCTTCCGGATTCCCTCTTGCGGCGCCGTCACTGTACAGCTCTACTTTCATCGGCTTAACATCATCCTATTCTCTTAATGATATTGTTTGCAGCATCATACAGCTCTTCCGGATCGTCTCCCGTGAAGAATTCTCCGTTTTCATACAGGATCTTTCCATGAACCATGGTCATTTTAATATTCTGCTTTGATCCGCTGTATACAATATTCTTGGCTATGTTGTTAAGCGGCTGCATATTGGGCGTATGCAGATCGATCATAATTATATCGGCTTCCTTGCCTTCCTTAAGGATATCCGCATCTAAAAGTCCCATTGCCTTTGAACCGTTTACGGTAGCCATCTTTAATACCTTCATTCCATCGCAGGCTGCCGCATCCTCTGTGCTTAACTTGCACAATCCCGTCACAAGGAACATTTCCCTGAACATGTCAAGGCAGTTATTGGAGCTTGGACCGTCCGTTCCTATCGCTACGTTGATCCCAGCGTCGAGGAATTTCTGTATGGGTGCTATGCCGCTTGCAAGCTTGGTGTTGGAGCCTGGATTTGTGACCACATGAAGCTTTTTTTCCTTAAATATCTCTATATCATGATCCGAGAAATATACGCAGTGGTATCCGCCGCCGCCATAGTCAAACATTCCCAGGGAATCCATAAGCTCTGTAGGAGTCTTTCCGTATCTGTCAATACACTCTTTTACTTCCCGCTTTGTCTCGGAATTGTGTGCAAACAGCGGCGCCTCGTATTTATGCGCAAGCGCTGATATCTTTTCAAGCAGCGAAAGGTCGCAGGTATATTCAGCATGGAATCCGAGCATGAATGATGAAAGCGGATTCCCGTCATTAATCTTTAAATATCTTTCCTCAAGCTCTTCAAGCGAGGGTCCGAACTTGTTGATGCCGCTCACCTGAACAAATTTCATTCCCGTATCGATCGCACATCTTGCAATGTCATAGGGGGCAAGATACATGTCAAAAACAGCGGTTATGCCGGAAGTGAGATATTCAAGGACCGCAAGCTTTGAGAGTATGTAACAGTCCTCTCCTGTCATCTTTGCTTCCATCGGGAATATCTTTTGTGTAAGCCACTCCTGTAAAGGAAGGTCATCGGCATAAGACCTCATTGCCGTCATTCCTGAATGTGTATGAGCATTCTTAAAGCCCGGCATCAGGACATTTCCTTTGCAGTCGATCTCCCTGTCAAAGTCTGTATCCCACTGTTCCTTTGCAGGACCGACATAAGCGATCTTACTGTCCTTTACGATGAGCTCGCCTTCAAATATGTCTTCATTGTCTGCCATGGTGAGTATCCTGGCATTTTTAAATCTTATATTCATATCGCCTCCTGTATAAATTAAATATTTAGGTCAAAAGACCGTCTTATACTGCTATATTCCAAAAGATCAAAGCACTGAATTGTTAAAGCTTTCAGGTAATAATTCCTTTAATTTAAATGTCTTATGATCCTGCACTGATCTTGCAAGGATGACCATAAGCTCCCCGTCAGCTGAAAACTCACTTAATACCTGCCTGCAGATCCCGCAGGGACTAGCATAGTCCGAAAGATTTTCCGGATCGTCACCTTCGGGGCCTCCTGCTATCACTATAGCCTCAAAGTCCGTATCGCCTTCGCTCACAGCCTTGAACACGGCAGTCCTTTCGGCACAGTTGGTAGCGCCATATGAGGCATTTTCAATATTACAGCCCTTACATACCTTTCCGTTTCTGCATAAGAGCGCTGCCCCCACCTTATACTTTGAATAGGGACTGTAGGCTTTTTTTCTTGCGTCAAGCGCTTCGTTTATCAGTTCTTTAATGTCCATGTAAATGTACCTTTAATTCAGCTCAAGATAGGTGACCGTTGTATTTATGAGCGTAAGATCAAATGTGTTTCCGAAATTGGTATCGGCATAGGGAACAAGCTTTCCATCCACAAGCTGTGTATAGATTGCATTATAATCGCTTTCCGTAAAATTGACAAAACGCGAAGTGTCCATGGGAAGTCCCACGCCGTTGTTGGCCGCACTCATAGTCACCACGTTTCCGCCGTTAAAGTTTCCCTCATAATAATCCTTGAGGCCTTCGTAAGCCGCGTTTCCAAGCTCTTTCATCGCAGAGGTCACAACTGTATCCGAATCCCTGCTCTGATCGACGTCAACGCCGATCACGCGTCCGCCTTTTTCCTCGGCTGCCTTCATTACGGAACGGTTCATCGCCCCACCGCAGGCAAATATGATCTGTGTTCCCTGATCATACCATGAAGCCGCAAGATTCTTCATATCCTCGCTCTCTAGAAAAGTCATACCATAACAGTAATTGATGTATACAGGAACACCGAGCTCTATCGCAGCATAATCGGCTCCCTGTACAAATCCGTAGCCGTACCGTATGACGGGATCCTGAGGATTTCCTCCTAGGAAACCGAGGCTTGTATACCCGTCTCTTACAGCTGCATAACCCGCAAGGAAACCGGCCTGTTCATCGGCAAAGACCACAGCCCTGGTATTGGGGCCTATGGTACTGTCCTTGTAATCTTTGTCATGAGGCACTCCGTCTATAAGGATAAAGTTAACCTTTGGATAGGATTTCTGTAGATTGAAAACAGCCTCCTCAAAGATCTCACCCGGAAGCACAACAACCTTTGCGTCATTTTTTACGGCTTTTTTTACAGCTTTAACATATGCTTCCTCAGAAGCATCCGCAGGCTGATAGTATATAAAGGACTTGCCGGTCTCTCCCGCAAATCTCTCTACCCCGTTATAGGTCCCCTGGTTAAACGAGCCGTCATTGATCGTTCCGAGATCAGTTATCATCGCTATCTCGGCCTTTTGTCCGCCGCATCCGGCAAGTATGAAGATACACAGCAAAAGGGCCATGCATACTGTATATGATCTTATTTTATTCATCTGCAAGTTTTCCGATCTTTATTATGGTTCCGGTTACGAGTTTCTTAAATAAGGGCGCACATTCCATGGCGGCCTGCTGTACTTCTTCATGGGTTAAGGGTGTCGGTGATATCCCGGCGGCCATGTTGCAGACACAGGATATCGCAAGGATACGCATTCCGCAGTGGTTGGCGCTTATTGCCTCTACAACGGTACTCATGCCCACGGCATCTGTTCCAAGCTTCTTAAGCATCTGTATCTCTGCGGGTGATTCAAAGCTCGGTCCCGTTAACTGTGCATATATGCCTTCCTTAAGATCTATCGAAAGCTCTTTTGCGGTTTCTCTTACGAGATCCTGAAGCTTTTCCTCGTACACATGACTCATATCCGGGAATCTCGTACCGAGCTCTTCAATATTCGGACCGATAAGAGGATTCGGTGCAAACAGCGAAATATGATCGGTAAGCATCATAAGATCTCCCGCCTTAAACTCAGAGTTTATGCCTCCCGATGCATTTGTGAGAAATAAAAACTTTGCACCGAGCATATGCATGAGCCTTGTGGGAAGGACAACGTCGGATACCTGATAACCCTCATAGAAATGTACTCTTCCCTGCATGCAGACAACGGGAACATCCTCCACATATCCGAAAACAAACTGTCCCTTGTGTCCCGGAACCGTAGAAACGGGGAAACCTTCGATATCATTATAGGATACTGTTGTCTCGACCCGCATGCTCTGGGCATAGTCTCCGAGACCCGATCCAAGTATCAATGCGACCAGGGGTTTGAAATCCGTTCTTTCCCTTACGCATTCATAACATCTTACCAGCTTTTCATACACCTTCTCTGACATTTTTTTACCTCCGGTTTATTTGCTAATTTTATCTATCAGATCTTTGATCTTATCCTTTGCTTTAAAGTATTCAAACATGTCAAAATCATTCTTGATATCCTTTACCGCACTGTTAATATGGCTCTCGTAATTAAGCGCGGCGATCTCGTTAAGGAGGGCTTCGGCGTTTCTTAGATCGAATTTATCCATATACGCATGGAGCGCTTTAAGCTTTTCTTCGTCAATCTGCTCTGCTTCTGTTTCTTCCTGCTTTGTGGCATCATCTTTATTTAACAGTCCGTTTTCGGTCAGGTAATTCTCGACAAGGGTCAACAGATTTCTGTAGGAATCTATCACATTTAACAGGTTCTGATCTATGAAAGAGCGGTCTCCTGCTTTGCCTGCCATTTCAAACTGTCTGAAGAGCTCTGAAATGCCCAGAGCTCCGACCGAAGCAGAGCTGCTCTTTAATGCGTGAACACTTGTCGTAAACAGTGTAAGGTCATCATTTTTTGAATATTCCGGAAGTCTGTCGATCTTTTCGGCCGCTTCATTGTAATAAGTTAAGAGGATCTCATTATAGATGTCCTTGTCACCGCCTATGTTTTCTATTCCCTTATTCATGTCAAACTCAAGCGGATTCACTTTTACCTCATATTCATGAATTGCATTCTCCGATTTTTTCATTCTCTCTTCCTTCTGTCCGGTCATCATATAAGGATCTTCATAGATCATCTTTTCTTCAGGCAGTAACTCAATGAGTATCCTTTCCAAAGCAGCGTTCTTAAGCGGCTTGGTGATACATTCATCAAAGCCCTCGGCAATGATATTTCTCCTTACGTTCCTTCCTATATCGGAGGTGATGCAGACTACGGGAATGCTGCATTTATCCATCATATCCTTTATATGCTTAAGTGTCTCCACTCCGTCCATGCCCGGCATCCTGTGGTCAAGGAATACTATGTCATAATCATTCTTTCCGATGAATTCAAGACATTTTTCACCGCTTGTTACAGGATCACAGACAATGTTAAAGCTTTCTATAAGCCCTGTCATTATCTTTAAGTTTATATGTGAATCCTCGACCAGCAGAGCCCTTGTGTTTTTACAGGTTGCGCGTGTCCTGACATCGGGCAGTCTGTGATCATCATCCTCATATACTCCGTTAAGGATCTCCGATACCACGATCGAGGATATTGGAGGCTGTATGACCTTTATTGCCCCGAAGGAATCATTCCTTCTCTTGTGCTGTACTATCAGATATACCTTATCCTCTATACCCAGTTCTTTGATTATATCCTTGAGAGCATTATAATCCTTCATGTTTACAAACACATGAGTATAGGCTCTGTTTATCAGTGCTTCCTTAAATGTCAGTGCAGATACGGCATATTCGGGCGAAAACGTAAGATTCTCAAATAAGGGTTTCCATACGTTCTCATCATCACTGGCATGCAGATATATGAGGACCCGCTTGTCCGAAGGAGACTCAATATTTATCATGGGCGTATCGTCAAGGATATAGTTCTCAAAGGAAAAGCTTATCGACAGCCCTATGTCCTTAATGGATTCGATCTTAAGGCTGCCTCCCATCAGCTTTAACAGCTCCTCACAGATGGATATCTCAAGTCCCATACCCTTTATGTCCGAATCCTGTCGGGTGTCATATTTTTTATAGGCAGAAAGAAGGGCCTCGATCTCCGCTTCCTTGAGCCCGTTGCCGGATTCTGAGATCCTGCAGTCAAGTCTTGCCCGGTTACTGTCAGAGATCCGTTCACATCTTATATCTACACAGACTCTGTGCCTTGCATCCTGCATTAAAGAGTTGCCGAGCAGAAAGCCGAAGATCTGCCGGATCGATACCTCATCGCCGTATAAAGTGGACGGTATCTTTGAATCAACAAATGCATATGCATCCATATTGCATTTAAAAGCAATGTCTTTAAAATCCGCAAGAACAGAACTTATCATCTCATAGAAGCTGTAGCCCGAATTTTCTAGTACCCATCTTTTTGAAGCAAGTCTCGAATATATAAGTGTATCGTTGACTATCCTGAGCAGCTGGTTTGATGCATCCCTTATGTTTTCAGCCTCTTCCTTTTCTTCCGCCGAAAGCTTCTCCTTTAAGATCAGTTCGTTCATGCCTATGATAGCATTCATCGGCACCCTGATCTCCTGTGTCATGTTTGCAAGAAACCTGGATTTGCTCAGGTCCCTGCGCTTTATTATGGCATCATCCTTAAGGATATCATCCCTCATCCTTTCATGCATTATGGTCTGATAGATGAGGATGAACAGCGGGATAAAAACACATATGGCAAAATTCAGGTATTTACTGGACCTTCGTAATGCCGCCTCCCTGTAAGGCCTCATTAATTCAGGATACATATACAGCATACGGATCACTGCGATATCCACCACCGAGGCTAAAACGAGCTGTATCCACATCATAACGCCTTCGATCAGATATATTATCAGTATAAGCCCCATGACCAGATAGAGGATCGCAAATGTATACACGTCTCCGTTTAACAGGCAGTGAAGAGGAAAGATCACAAGGTTTGAAAACAGGCAGAAAGCATTGACAAGCCGTCTGTATTCACCGAATTTTTTTGCAAGATACAGAAGAACCAGACACTCAAGCAGATAGGCTGCGCTCACCATAATATTATATACGGGAAGCTTTGAAGCTATCTCATGAATGATAAGTATTATACAGCTCAGAGAAGCATAGAATATGCACAGATAAAGATTTCTCCTGCTGTTATCCGTATCATCCATGACAAAATATTTGATTATGTCTTTATACTTATCCGCTAATCTCTTCACTTGTTCTTATCAGTTCCTTCGGAAGCAGATTCCTCAATGATCTTTCAAGCTTTTCCGTATCGATGGGCTTTGCGATGAAATCATCAAAGCCGAAATTATAAAACATCTCCCGCGCGCCCGAGACCACATTCGCTGTCAGGGCTACAACGGGTACCTCTTTGTATTTCATGTCGGGAAGCATCCTTATGGAATGAAGCGTATCCACTCCGTCCATTTCAGGCATCATGTGATCAAGGAAGATGATGTCATAATCATTTTCCTTTATGAGACCGAGAGCTTCCATTCCTGACAGTGCCGTGGACACTTTTGCACTGTATTTCTTAAGCAGGTTCTTTGCAACGGAAAGATTTGTCATGTTGTCATCCACGACAAGGATGTTTGCATCGGGAATATACAGACCTCTTTCATCCGACAGTTTCTTTACGTATACATTGGGTTCGCCGTTTAGGACATTTGCCACATTTATCAGATGGACCGGTCGCATTATCGCATAGCTGTTCTCATTAAGTGACAGCGAGGCCGAGAGATCCGATATGATGACGAGCACGGCATCTTTTATGTTTTTTTCGATAAATTCCCTGTTTGCGATATAGTTTTCATTTGAGATAAATAAGTGCGTATATGATCCTGATCTGAGTTCTTCGGAGAACACGCCGAAAAGCCTTGCCGGGAATACTTTTACTGAAAGGCTCTTTATTACAGCCTCAAGGTGCATGGACTGCTTTATGTTGTTTTCAAATATCAGGATATTGTATTGCCCGCCTTCGTTTACCGAGACGATCTTTTCCTCGGATTCGATCTGCTGGGGGATGACTGCCATGATTGTGGTCCCGTCACCGTATTCACTGTTTACGTTAATGTTTCCGTCAAGCTTTTCTATGATCTCCCTGCAGATATTAAGTCCTATTCCCGCATACTCTAAGGCTACACTGTCCTTATATCTGTGATTTTTTTTCACCGGAAGGCCGGTGATCATTGCCATATCTTTCTCATCAATGCCCCTGCCTGTATCAGTAACATCAAATATGAGATCCACCTCATTATTTCTCTTGTACTCGCATCCAACCGACAGGGTTATCGATCCTTCATCCGTATTCTTGATCGAGTTGTTTAAGATATTTATTAAGATCTGCCTTAGCTTGCCCGAATCTGAATAGAGGTATCTTGGGATATCGCTTTCGATCTTGACCACAAATTCGATGCCTGAATCTGTAAGCCTTACGGATATCATGTTGATGATCTCCGTTATCAGCTCCCTCAGATCATATCTGCTGTTATACAGCACTATATCCTGATCCGAGGATTTCGAAAGATCCATCATTTCATTTGTAAGTGACAAAAGCGCCTTGCAGGAATTATAAATGCCGTACAGATTTTCCTTTACGGATTCATTAACGTCCCGGTCAAGCATCAGCTCGACATTTCCTAAGATCGCATTCATCGGAGTCCTGATATCATGCGACATATTGACAAGGAAGACATCCTGCATCCGGCTTGTCGCAATGACATCCTCATGCACTGACATATAGACCTGCTTTTCATTCTTAAGTACTCTTTTTTTGTATACTATTGCCGCACCCGCCGTCGTGGTGACAAAAGCGATCGCAATATATACGGACATAAGCTCCTTAAGCGCCATAGGTACGATCTCCAGTGTCTTTCCCGAATAATTGTACATTCCGAATATCAGATACAGATATAAAAGAGTTTCGATCACATTGAATGAAAGCGCCCATTTTCTTGGCATCACAAGGTTGTTATAGATGAGACCGAACAGAAAATAGATGGGAATGATACACAGATAATTTATGTAATACAAAAACAGTATCGGGAAAAACACGAAGTTTAACATCCAGGACATGATCACCGAACAGTAGAGCATATATCCGTTACGGTTAGCCTCATAGAAGGTAAAAAGCGAAAAGACTGCTGTTGTAAAAGCGATCCCCACGGCCTTGCCGTTCTGTACGATAAGATATATCGGAATTATCGCAATAAGCAAAATAAAGCACATCAACAGATGAGTCACGTTAAACACACGCAGCTCGTACGGAAGTTCTTTTCCGAAATATTTTGATCTGAACTCATCAAATGCTTTAAACATCAGTAACTGATCCTTAAATCAGATTCTTTATGCTGTCGCTTGAAGACAGAAATACCTCGCAAAGATCCGGATCAAAATGCGTTCCGGCCCAGAGCTTTATCCTGTTCATGGCCTGCTCATGCGTAAGCGGTTCCTGACCCTCATTGTTATGCCTGAAATTGTCATAGCTGTTTACGACCGCAAGTATCCTTGCTTCAAACGGGATATTGGTAGACATCAGATGATCGGGATATCCCTTTCCGTCCCAGCGTTCATGATGAAATCTGCACATATTGTAGGTCAGTGATAAAAATGAGTTTTCGGATATCGCATCTATCACTCTCTTGACTGCCTGGGCTCCAAGCACCGTGTGGGCATGATTGTATTCTTTCTCCTGGAAGGTCAGATCCTCCAGATTAGCAAGACATCTGTCGGGCATGCACATTTTCCCGAGATCATGCATTTTGGAGGCATAGATTATGATCTTCAGATCCTCTTCCTTGATATTGAACCTTCCGTCATGTCTGAGCTCGTTTAGGAAAAGCTCCATATACTTGGACACTCTTTCGCAGTGATCCGATACTATGATGGATCTGCTCGACATTAGTGACATGAACATTTCGACTATCGCAAACTCAAGCTCTACGATATTATGTACCTTTTCATTGAGGGTCTTTGAGAGTGAGTCGTTGTATTTTTTCAGCCTTCTCTCCTGCTCTATCATCTGTACGTGCAGGTCGATCCTTTTTCTGAGTATGGCTGTTGTATAGGGCTTTGTTATATAATCCATCGCCCCGAGATTATAGCCCTCTATCTCAGTTGTCGGATCCGCATGAGCAGTCAGAAAGATAACGGGGATATCCGTAAGTCTCGGCGTATTCTTTATCTCTGAAAGCACAAAAAAGCCGTTTATATCCGGCATATCTATATCAAGCATGATGATATCCGGAAGATCCGGCATCTCACGTAAAAACTGAAGAGCCATGGTTCCGGTTGACATCGGTACTATTTCATAGATGTCCTCCAAGACCTTTTTGGCCATAATGAGATTCGTCATATTGTCATCAATGATCATTATCTTATACATGCAAATACCTCATCATCCCTGCATCAGATACTTCATACCTTCCTTGAGTCCGTCCACGGTCAGCCTGTTCATCTTAAATATGCCCTTTACGGCAGTCTCGGCCTCTCTCCACGGAGCATTACCCGGAGCCATCTTGGGGTTTAACCATATTATCTTCTTAAAGTGTTTTTTCATGAGATTCAGCCATTCGAATCCGGACAGACCGTCGTTTGGTCCCCTGTAGTTTCCTGTCACGGAATAAAGCTCCTCCGGAGCCATTGCAGCATCTCCGACTATTATCACCTTGTAATTGTCATCCAGATTCTTAAATAACCACTCCGTCTCTATCCAGTCGCCGTTTTCGCACTCCGGCGTATTATAAAGCCTTGCGTATATGCAGTTGTGGAAATAATATGTTTTAACATCCTTAAAATGATTGGATTTGTTGACGGACTGGAATAGTTCATTTAAAAGATTGCTGTAGGGTATCATGGTGCCTCCGGAATCCATAAGAAGCAGAAGCTTTACGGTATTCTTCCTGGGCCTCTGCATCTCGATCCTTAGATATCCGCCGTTGTTGCAGGTCTTGTTGATCGTCTCATCTATGTCAAGCTCTGTCTTTGGTATATCCAGTCTTGTCGAGTACTGTCTGAGCTTTTTAAGTGCGACCATAAACTGCCTGTTGTCAAGCACTCTGTCATTTCTGAAGTCCCGAAATCTCCGCTCTCCTATGACCTGGAACGCTGACTGGTATCCCGTCGTCCCGCCGATCCTGACGCCGCCCATATGTCCTCCGAGGTTTCCGAAGGAGGAATTGCCCATGGTACCTATCCACTGGTTGCCGCCGTTATGCTCGGATTCCTGTTCCTTCTGTCTTTCCCTGAACTTTTCAAGCACCTCTTCGTTATCGATGGGATTAGCTTCTCCCTCGATAAGGCTTTTCTCATAGTCAAGATCCTTTGCAGCCTCAACAAAATCAGATTTATCAAGCCATTTCTTCATCTGTTCGGAAATGTCCGGAAGTTCTGATTTGATCCCCTTAAAGAACTCTTCAAATATGAGATCATATTTGTCGTATTCATTTTCACTCTTTAAGAGGATCATCCTGGAAACATAGTAAAACTCAGTAAGGCTGTTTGCGCACAGCCCCCTGTCAAGCGCATCCATAAGGGACAGCCACTGTCCCGGAGATACGTCAAGTCCCTTATCTCTTAAAAAATAAAAATATTCGGTGAACAATAGATCATACCCTGTGCTTAACTGCTTCTAAATCCTCATCCTTCTTGATCAGAGTCCCCGCAAACGGAAGTTCCTTCTTAAGCCTTTCGGGATCTATGCCTCCGAGCTTTAATGCCCGAAGCCAGTCAATAAGCTCCGAGGTGGATGGTTTTTTCTTAATCTCACGCATCAGCCTGATATCATAAAATGCGTTCAGTGCATTGTTTAGCAGATTATCTTCAAGATCCTCAAAATGAGCTTTAACGATCTCGGTCATAAGTTCCTTGTCGGGAAACTCTATATAGTGGAATATGCACCGCCTGAGGAATGCGTCCGGAAGCTCCTTTTCGGCGTTGCTTGTGATGATCACAACAGGTCTGTAAAGAGCCTTAATCGTTTCTTTAGTCTCCGGAATATAGAATTCCATCTGATCAAGCTCCCATAGCAGGTCATTGGGGAATTCAAGATCCGCCTTATCGATCTCATCTATCAGGAGCACAAGCTGTTCTTTTGCGCTGAAAGCCTCTCCGAGCTTTCCGAGCTTTATGTATTTTACGATATCGTCAACACCCGATTCACCAAACTGACCGTCATACAGTCTCTGGATCGTATCATAGATATACAGTCCGTCACTTGCCTTGGTGGTCGATTTGATGTTCCAGATGATGAGCTTCATCCCGAGAGATTCCGCTATGGCCTTTGCCAGCATAGTCTTGCCCGTACCGGGTTCTCCCTTTATAAGCAAAGGCTTCTCAAGAGCTCTTGCCACATTTACGGCGCTCATAAGCTCCTTTGAGGCGATATAGGTATCGGTGCTCTTAAAACCGTCCTTAACATTGTTAAACAAAGCTTCTTCCATTAAAGCTCCTCCCATGAAAGCTCACCCGTCCTGTCTCTTTCCATAAGGTCCTTTACTGCCTCTGCAGCGGATTTCCCGTCAAAGAGGACCTCATTTACCTGTTCGATTATAGGCAGGCTCACATTGTATTTTTTTCCAAGCTCCAAGGCAGCCTTGGCGGAATATACACCCTCAACGACCATCTTGACTTCGTCCATGGCTTCTTTCATGCTCTTGCCCTGTCCTATCAGGATGCCCGCCCTTCTGTTTCTCGAATGCATGCTGGCGCAGGTAACGATCAGATCGCCTATTCCGGTAAGGCCCGCAAAGGTCTTGATGTTGCCTCCCATCGTAACGCCCAATCTTGCTATCTCCGTTATGCCTCTTGTGATCAGTGCAGCCTTGGTATTGTCGCCGTAACCAAGTCCGTCAGCCACTCCCGCCGCAAGAGCCACTACGTTTTTTAGTGCTCCCCCAAGTTCTATGCCCAGAACATCAGGGCTTGTGTATACGCGGAAATTGGAGTTCATGAAGATATCCTGGATATATTCGGCAGTCTCCTTATCCTTTGCGCCGACAACGCAGGTCGTCGGTATCCTTCTGCTGACTTCTTCCGCATGTGACGGACCTGACATGACGGCAACATTTGCAAAAGGTATCTCTTCTTTGATTATCTGAGAAAGAGTATCCAGAGTTCCCTCCTCGATACCCTTGGCTACGCTTACTATCAGCTGGTCCTTTTTAACCTTGTCAGCCATCATATGTGACGTCGAACGGGTATAGGGACTCGGAACCGCAAGCACTATCATATCCTTTTCATCACAGGCAAGTCTTAAATTGGTCGTGAATACGATATCTTCCGGAAGCTTTACTCCGGGCAGCTTGTCCTTATGCTCCCTTTCACGGTTGAGCATTTCGATTTCCTCGTCCACTATGGACCAGACACAGACTTCGTGTCCGTTATCGCTTAAAACGATCGAAAGTGCGGTGCCCCAGCTTCCCGCACCTATAACAGCTATTTTTGCCATTTACTTATGCTCCTTATTATCAACATCTATTTCGGGTTTGCCCTTAAGATAAGTCTTTCTCTCCGTGTGGCTTAAGAGACGCTTGATATTGTCCTTGTGCCTCCACCAGGCCATACATGCAAGAAGAAATATCAGGATGTTAAATTCCGCAAAATACGTGGTCGCAATTCCTTCTCCGAAGAACCCCGCACGACTTAATATGAGTCCTTCTATAACGATACCAAGATATACGCAGATCGAACCCAGCGATACATAATGCGTGATAAAGAATATCGAGAAAAAAGTTACAAGCCCCAGTATCGACATCACGGGGCCGAAGGAAAAGAATACAAGTCCGGCGGTTGCTGCTATACCCTTTCCGCCCTTAAAGTTTAAATAAACCGGATAATTATGTCCGAGTATCGTTCCGGCTGCGGCATATACCTTAAGAAGCGGCAGCATATCGGAATAGGAGTTTCGATACATAAAGTGGACAATGAGGATCGCAAGTCCGCATTTTAATACATCACCCGCAAATACGATCAGGGCATATTTAAGTCCCATCGTCCTTAAAATATTTGTGGTGCCGGCGTTCTTACTGCCGTGCTGTCTGATATCAACGCCCTTAAGCTTTCCCACTATGTAACCGGTCTGGATCAGTCCGCAGACATATCCGATCAGTATACAGATCAGTCTGACCATGTTTTTATTTTTCCCCTCTTTCGCGTATTATGAACCTTAGCGGAGTCCCCTTGAAACCAAATGCTTCCCTTATCTTGTTCTCGATATATCTCGTATATGAAAAGTGCATGAGTTTTTTGTCATTTACAAAGATCACAAAAGTCGGAGGCTTTACGGAGGCTTCAGTGATATAGAAAAGCTTCAGCCTCTTACCCTTGTCATTCGGAGGCTGATTTAAAGCGGCAGCTTCCATCATGATCTCGTTTAATACTCCGGTCTGTATCCTGAGTGAATGGTTGTTGACAACGGTATCTATAAGATCAAAGAGCCTGTTCATCCTCTGTCCAGTCTGGGCGGATATGAATATCATCTCGGCATACGGCATGAAAGACAGGATGCTCTTTATCTTCTTTTCGTGCTGGTAAATGGTCTTATCGTTTTTTTCGACCGCATCCCATTTATTTACCGCGATTATCATTCCCTTTCCGGCGTCGTGGGCGATCCCGGCGATCTTTGCATCCTGTTCCGTCACTCCCTCCGTCGCATCAATGACAAGTATGCATACATCGGCTCTTTCAACGGCTGCAACGGTACGAAGTACCATATAGTGTTCCAGCTCTTCTTTTATATTTTTCTTTCTGCGAAGACCCGCGGTATCGATAAAGACATATTCCCTGCCGTCATGGATCACCGGAGTATCTATCGCGTCTCTGGTGGTCCCGGGGATCTGTGATACAATGACTCTTTCTTCACCCAAGAGCCTGTTTATTATCGAGGATTTTCCTACATTCGGCTTTCCTATTATCGCTATGCGCGGTCTTTCATCGCCTGTATCATCCCCTGTATCATCGGGGAAATGGGAAACGACGACATCGAGCATCTCACCGAGCCCTGTCATATTGGAAGCGGAAATTGCATAGGGATCCCCTATGCCAAGATTATAGAATTCGTATATGTCATTCCCGAACTTACTGAGACTGTCAACTTTGTTAACGACAAGTACAACAGGCTTTCCGGATCTTCTCAGGATATCTGCGACTTTTGAATCCGCATCCGTAAGTCCCTGTCTTACATCGGTCATGAAGATTATCACATCAGCCGTATCTATGGCTATCTGTGCCTGTTCCCTCATGCGGGACAGTATTATGTCATTACTCTCCGGCTCTATTCCGCCTGTGTCTATCAGCGTAAAATTATGCGAAAGCCAGGAAACATCTGCATATATACGGTCTCTCGTAATACCCGGAGTATCCTTTACTATACTTATCCTCGAACCGGCCAGAGCATTAAAAAGAGTGGACTTTCCTACATTAGGCCGTCCAACCACTGCCACGATCGGTCTGCTCATAAATCGTTTCTCCCACTACCTTTTCAATAAAGTCTGTTCCGTTTGATTTTACAATATCAACCTTTACTTGTAAAGATTTTTCAATGTCCGAAAGCCTTATGTCATCAAGCAAAACAGGCTCTTTTGAGCGGGCGATGCATTCCGACAACAGAAGAGTCTCACCCCTTTGCTTATCTTTAAGCTGTGAGATTATATCCCGTCCCGTGAGCAGACCGGTGACGGTTATGTTTTCCCCGAAAAATTCATTTTTTATGGGGTATACATAAGCTTTGATCCCGGGAAGGAGCTTTGATATCTCCTCAGCCATTTTTCTTATGGACTCATATGCCAAAAGTCCCGTGGCGCAGGATACGGTTCTTTTTTTATCATACAGGGCAGGATGATCTTTAAGATACGAAACAAGCCCCTTAAGCGCTGCCTTAAAATCCTCTGACTGGGATCTTAGCATACCCACCCCGTTTTCATACTGCGGGTATCCGTCATAAACCGTGGCCTCGGGAAACTCTTTACCTGCAAGCAGATAGAACTCATCAGAGGCATGGACAAAATGATAGCCGTATTTCTTAAATATCTTATCCTGCCATTTTTCTATTATCGCGATAGTCTCCCTTGCATCCTCCCCTGTAAAGGGTTTTAGAGGATACAGACCTTCTCTGTATTTTGTAAGCCCCACGGGTACTACGGAGACGCTCCTTAAAAAAGGTGCATAACGTGACAGATCGCTTATGGTCCTTTCAAGCTCTCCTCCGTCATTTACACCCTTGCAAAGCACTATCTGCCCGTTCATCTCTATGCCTGCTTCAAACAGTCTGTCGGCTTTTTTAAGAGCTTCTCCGGCAAATCTGTTTCCTAACATCCTGCATCTTAGTTCGGGATTGGTGGTATGAAATGAAATATAGATCGGAGACATGTGGTATCTGATTATCCTGTCAATATCGGTATCCGACATATTTGTCAGGGTAATGTAGTTTCCATGCAGAAAAGAAAGCCTTGAATCATCATCCTTGAAATACAGGCTTTCTCTCATTCCTTTCGGCATCTGGTCTATGAAACAGAAAATGCATTTATTGCAGCAGGAACGATATTCATCCATCATCCCATTTGCAAATTCAAGACCTATCTCTTCACCCGGATCCTTATCGATCTCTAAGATAAGCTCGGTCCCGTCCGCCTTTTCTATGTACATCTCCAGATAATCATCGGTTATATAGAATTCGTAATCAAAATAATCCGCTATTTCACGGCCATTTATCGCCGTGAGATGATCGCCCGGTTCAAGATTGAATTCCTCTGCTATGCTCCCGGGCTTCACCCGGCTTATGAGATGCTTCTTCATTATCTCGTGGTGCTGCCGAAGCCTCCGTTTCTTATCTCTGATACATCATCGTCGTAGGTGATCCCGTATTCGGTAAAAATACCCTGCATAAAGCCTTCTCCCTGGCTTATATGCACTATCCTGCCTTCGTTGGTATCATTTGTGATCTTTGAAAAGATATGTCCTTCATTATCGGAATAATAATAATCGCTGTCTATGATCCCGACGGTATTATTAAGCTGCATCCTGTACTTAAATCCAAGACCGCTTCTCGGATAGCATTTAAGGACAAAGCCCTCATCAATGGATACCCTGATACCGGTCGGTATCTTAATGGTCTCTCCGGGATTCAGCTCGATATTTATGGGGCTGAAGAAATCATAGCCGGCAGACCCTGTTGTAGCTCTTTTCGGAAGCTTTATATTCTCATATATCTTCTTTATCTCATCCGGTTCCGAACCGAAGCTGTCCTGCCAGTCCTTCTGAAACTGTGAATAGGACACCTTGTAAAATCTTGCGACCTTTTTCATGCTGTTTCCCTTCCATAATCCCCGCAGTGAAGTACCGGGATCTCCTTATTATCTGATTCAAGCGTCTTTTTTACATCGATAACCCTCTGGTTTGATGATCCCTTCCACAGAAGCTTTGAATCAAATTTATCCTTTTCAAATTCGCCGTCCACTATCACATCACAAAGAGGGACAATGGGCGAATCCATTATCTCTTCCCATACAGAACCCGTATACAGCCATACCGTCTTGTCGGGGTATTTCTCTCTTATCTCTAGTAACAGGTTCTTCACATCAAGCCTGTTTGCGGAATGCATTGGATCGCCTCCGCTTAATGTGATGCCCGATATATAATCATGATCAAGCTCCTCAAAGATCTCCTGTCTGGCCTTATCATCAAATAAAAGTCCTCCGTCGGGATCCCAGGTTATCGGATTCTGGCAGCCCTCACAGCAATGATTGCAGCCCGAGACCCACAGCACCACACGGAGACCGTCGCCGTTAAGCATGTCATCCTTGGTTATATTATGATATCTCATTTACATGCTCTTCCTTTCTGCGATCTCGGCCATCTTTGCATCATTGAGCCTTGTGTCGCCATGAACACGTGAATAAGATAAATATCCGTTCATCCTCTCTATCTTGGTCAGATTTCTGCTCCCGCATACCGGGCACACATCCATTTCAAGCTCCTGATGACCGCAGTCATCACAATACGCAAGCGAAAGGTTCACACCCTCATACAGTCCCATATCCATTGCACGTCTGACAAGAGTCTTGATCGCATCCAGATTATAATCTATCGGATATTTAACATACTGGATCTTGCCGCCGTTTGAAAGCTCCCAGAAACGGAATTCAAGATTCTGCTTCTGTATCGGAGTGATATCCTCAGTAACGTGGCAGTGGAAAGAATTGGATACGTATTCCCTGTCCGAAACATTTTCTATGATGCCGTATTTCTTCCTAAACTGCTGTACCTGAAGTCCGCAGAGACTCTCTGCCGGAGTGCCGTAGATCGCATAGAGGTTATGATCCTCTTCCTTAAACTCGTTGATCTTCTTATTGATGTATTCGAGTACCTCAAGCGCAAACTGTCCGTCTTCCACAAGTGATTTTCCGTTATAGAGCTCCTGCAGCTCGTTAAAGGCAGTGATGCCGAAGGAAGCCGTGGCAGCCTTTAACAGCGGTTTGATCTTGTCGGTAAGCTTTAAATGCCCGCCATAGAATCCGCCCTCACAATATGCAAGGGGATTCGTTGAAGCACGCATTTCGCCGAGGTATGCGTAGGTTCTCTTATGAAGTCCTCTGATAAGCTCAAGATAATAATCCAGCACTTCATAGAAATCCTTGGATTCCTGTCTTGATTTGGCAAGTATCATCGGCAGATGCAACGATACCGCTCCTATATTGAATCTTCCGACAAAGACAGGTACATCCTTGTCATCGGCAGGATGCATGCCCCCCCTTTCATACCAGGGAGACAGGAAAGCCCTGCAGCCCATGGGTGAGATGATCTTTCCGTACTGTTTGTACATGGAAGCTATATAGCCCTTGCCTGTAAGTGACAGCCAGTCGGGATACATTGTCTTTGATGAGCAGAGTACTCCCGCTTCAAATACATCTTCAAGCTCCTTTCCGGGGCCGTGGAGATTCTCATCATAGAGAAATACGATCTTTGGGAACAGAACAGGTTTCTTGCAGTCCTTCTTGCCCTGTCCTTTTCTTCTGACATCAAGAAGCTTGATCGTGGCAAGCTTTGCAAACCTTCCGGTACCGGTTCCGGCCGTGACTGTTATGAACGGATAATCACCTCTTGAAGATGCGACGGTATTGAACTTATACTCCCAGCCCTGGAAGCCCTGTTCATAATCTCTTTCGACATCCTTGTAGGCTACTTCCTTTGCTTTTTCCTCATCTATCCCAAGCTCAGTATACTTCTTTATATATTTTTCATAGGAGAGCTCGGCGTATTTTTCAAGGATAAGATCGACACTGGGAACCGTGAATCCTCCATACTGCTGTGATGCTGCGGAGAGTACGATATCACCGATGACATCAAAGCAGACATCGAGAGTCTTTGGTTCGTTGTACCAGATATTTCCCATTTCAAAGCCGCCGGTAAGGACCGCCTCCACATCAAAGAGACAGCAGTTCATCGTATCTCTTCTTGCGGACATGTCATGCACGTAGATGTATCCGTCACGGCAGGCCTGGATCTCCTCTGTCGTCATAAAGAATTTCTGGTACAGTTCCTTGTTCAGCTGGTTAAAGATAAGACTTCTCTTTGTAGAGACAAGAGCCGAGTCGGTATTGGCATTTTCCTTGTCACCGATATACATGATGGACTGGCTCTTTTTATAGACATCGTCAAGCATCCTGACAAAATCCTGCTTGTAATTTCGGTAGTCCCTGTAGGATTTTGCCACTATCGGCTTTACTTCCTCAAGCGCGCTCTCAACGATATTATGCATTACGGGAATAGGTACTTCATCAACGTCAAGCTCATTGATCCTGTCAACGACCTTTTCACAGATGAAGGCTTTCTCCTGTTCCGTAAACTTCGTAAGAGCCCTGTAGGCTGACTTACCGACGGCATCGATGACTTTCTGTACGTTGAACGCTTCCCTCGTACCGTCCTTTTTTATCATCCTCACATCCCTTTTGGGCTTGTAAAGAGATGAATAATCTATTTCCTTTTCTTTTTCCTTAGCTTTTGCTCCCATACCAGACATCCTCTTATTCTAATCATTTAATCGCACAAATCCCCCTCCGGCACCAATATATTGTGCCGGAAGGGAGATCTGTGATCTATATCTTGTGGCATATATTAATATAGAGCAATAAGCAGGCCGTGTCAACAGCGAAAAAACACCGGCCTTTAATTTAAGTATCCCATCTGCTTAAGCTTTTCATATACAAGATAAGCAACGGTGTCATAGGATGCCTGCGTAAGATGTACCTTATCGGCTACATAGCCGTTCTCAATGCTTATAAAGCTGTCGAGTTCAAGATAGCGCTCCTTATAATGTGCCTTCAGATCCTTATTTATAAGCTCGCATCTCGAAGGGCCGTTTCCGTCCGGTCTCAGCTCATTCCTTGCGGTGGTTCCGAGCACGATGTATTTGGTGATCCCTCCTCCCGCAACAAAGGAATCGATCTCAGAAATGACCCCCGCCGTATCGGTATTGGGTATGCCGCCGGGTGTCCAGTCATTCGAACCGCACCAGAACACGTAGATCTTGTTCGGATCTTTTTTCTGTCCCGCATGTGCTTCCGCGGTATAGGACCAGAGGATGTCGTGGGTGTTGAATCCGTAAAAACCAAAACCCTCCACCTTAGCACCGCTTAACTGCTTAAGCTTTTCATAGGGGGCATTTGGCAGGTTGTCATCCATGTCTCCCAGGGATCCCTGGGTAAGGGAATCTCCAAGCCATACTACGGTCTTATCCGAATTATCAGCTGCTTTCTTTCCCGTATCGGGAGCGATCTTTGTAACGTCATCTTCCGTTTCCGCATCCTGAGCGGTCTGTTCTTCTGCCTTGATATCATCCGTTTCTTTAATTTCCGTGGCTTCCTGAACAGGCACGGCTCCTGTATCCGATGATACGGCCCCCGCACAGCCCTGGATAATGAATGCAAGACATAACAACGTCGCTATAAGGATACCGGCTTTCTTTTTTCTCATATCAGTACCTCTTAAGCCTGTCTTTAAGGAACTTTACATATCCCTTCCTTACGGCTTCCGACCCGATTATCTCGACATCATCCCCTAGGGAAGCTATCCATCCGTAAAATGCATCCGATACCTCCACCTCCGCGTGTATCTGGATATTGTCCTTATCTGTCTTTGATACAGAGATATCCGTACCCAGTCTGTCTATGAATATACCCACTTTGTCATTGGGGCATTTAACGGTGATCTTGTCTCTCTCCCCGCCGTACATGCCAAACAGCTTCTTTGCGTAATCGGCTATATCGGGCTTTTCCCTTCCGAGTCCGCGTCTCTCGGCATTCTTTACGATATTTTTTATCTTGTCGACACGGAAATGCTTTTTCTTATCATCCTCCCTGTCGATACCTACAAGATAATAGTATTCGTCGTCCCATATAAGAGCTATCGGACTTACGGTATATCTCTTTCCGTCATGTCGCGGAACAAGCTTTTTGTCTATACTCCAGGTCATGTACTGGAAGCTTATGTTCTTATCCTCAAGGATAGCCTCATTTATATCATCGATCGAATAAAATACCGACTCGTTCTGGGACTTGATACGGTTTACGGAATAGACCTGTCTCTTAAGCTTGCTCTCATTGTAGACATTTGTAAGCGATGAAAGCTTTTTTATAAGCTGCTCGGACTTCTTTGCGGTGATGAAGCGCGAAGACTGTACCGCATCTACTAAAAGCTTCAGCTCCGCAAGCTCAAAATCCGTCTGTCCCACAAAATAACCTCCGTCTCTTCCGTCGATCTTTAAAAGATCGATCCCGTAATCCGCAAGGTTTTCTATATCGTTGTATATGCTCTTTCTTTCTGCCTCGATATCATATTCATTCAGTCTTGATATTAAGGTCGGGGCGTTAAGCGGATGTTGCTCATCCGACTCTCTGAGAAGGATATCCTTCAGGTATAAGAGTTTTAATTTCTGTCTGGCCGATTTTGCCATGGTAAACCTCCTTTATCATCCTGGAATGTTCACATTTGCCGTGTTTGCGGGGTTTATGGAAAACCCCCGTGTTTGTAAATGTGTCCTTTATATGATACACTATTTACCGGAAATATTCAATCTGAGACCGGAGTGAGTCTGCATGCATAAGACGGGTGTGTATGTTGCAAAAAAGAAGGACGGAAGTCTGTATTACAGATGCTCTCTTACCTACAGGGGCAGGCATATAAGCCTCGGAAGCTTTGATACCGAAAAAGAGGCCGCCATGGTCTATGAAAAAGGAAAGGAAGTCCTTTCAAAGGACTTAACCGTCAATGATCATGATGATTTCCTTCCCCTTCCCTTTCATAAGTTTATCGTGCTGATAAACTTTAAGGACAATAATGTCTATATTAAAAATCCCATCTATCTCATGAATACATATATCGAGTATTTTCTTGAACCTGACATCATTTTCAAGTTCGATATAGATGATCTGTTCTATTATTCCGGGCATGCGATACAGAAACGCGGCGGTCATTTTTTTGTTTCGGATTACGGAATGCAGGTTAATCTCCATTCAAGATACGGCATCAGACGCCACGCGGTCTGCGGCAGGGATTACAGGTTCATAAACGGCGACAGATATGATTACAGATATCAGAACATAGAGATAATAAACTGCTATAACGGTGTAACGTTAAGGAAAAAAGACGGCAGAATGGTATTTAGGGCAGACATCCTTATAAACGGAAAGGTCAAGGTCGGTGAATATGCTTCAATGCCCGAAGCCGCAGTAGCATACAACAAGGCCTGTGATGTGATCATGCAGAAGCTCCCCGATAAAAAATATGAGCTTAACTATATCGAAGAGCTGAGTCCGTCGGAATACGCAGATCTCTACACAAAGATTGAAATATCCCGGTTCATATCGGAATACTGAATGGTGGCAGTGTCATAAGGTATAAAAAAAGATCCCGGTTTGCGGAATCCTTTTTATTTATAGAATGAATGTGATCCGTATCTGAACAGATATTTTTTAGTACCCCAGTGTTTTGTCGGGCTCTTTTGGAAATACAGCGCTCCCTGCGAATTATCTATGCCGTTTAGTGCCGTCATAACGGCCTGCTTGGTATCATATGTCGGTACCGCTTTTTTAAAGCCTCCTCTTGCAACCGGAGCAAACTGCCCGTCCTCCAGTATCGCATCAGCTATATTGTCTGCAAATATATCGCTGTTGACCCTGTTTATGATGACATTGGCAACAAGCCTTCTTCCCTCTGTATCCTCGCAGCCCGCTTCTGCCTCGACTATCTTGCATAACGACAGATATTCATCAAGTGTAACATAAGCACCGGTCTGAATGCTGTACGTGCCCGGCAGTGCACCTGTTTCTAACAGAGGTATCTGATCCTGCGTAACACTTTTGAAGATATCACCAAGACCCCGCACTTCATATGCCTCGGTATCTTCATTTGATGTATCACCGCTTACATCCGGATCTTCCTCTTCATACGCATCTATGCTCTCGCTTGAAGATGCATACGGATCAAAGCTGTCGCTTATCGTCTTTACCGTGAGTGTATCTATCGCCTGGTAACCGTCTTCATCATCAGAAGGCTCTATATAATTTTCGGATTCAGACAGTGTCGTAACAACATATGTCTGGTCTAGCTCTGTAGCTCTTTCCGTGGGCTGGATGGTCTTTTTCAGTACCGTGACATTTACATCATAGGGATCAGCGGTAAAAAAGCTGA
>JAILPG010000135.1 GCA_024699595.1 Lachnospiraceae bacterium
TCTCCGTTTTCGTCAAACAGATAGAGCTTGTTTTTCTTAAGCGAAAAGCTTATCTTTCCCCGGTTACGGTCAAAAGAATCATCACTTAACGATTCGTCCGAAGGGATTATGACTCTGAAGGTATCAGTCGCAGCCGCAGGATGTATAGATACGACGCTTGTATCCCTTCCCATTACTTCTATGTCCTTAAGATCACATTTTAAGGGGCCGTTCTTATCCACGATGAAGCCTTCCGGACGGATGCCGACAGTAAGAGTTTCACGGTCTTTTCCATGAATGTCAGGTATCTCATCATCTCCGATAAAAAGTGAGCCGTTCTTTATGCTGCCCTTAAAGAGATTTACGGGAGGATTTCCGAGGAACTTTGCGACAAACAGATTGGCAGGTTTGTCATATACCTCCTGGGGCTTTCCTATCTGCTGTATCACACCGCTGTTCATAACGATTATCAGATCGGAAATGCTCATTGCATCCTCCTGATTGTGAGTAACGAATATCGTGGTGACACCGGTCTCCTTCTGTATCCTTCTGATCTCTTCCCTGGTCTGCAGAGCAAGTCTTGCATCAAGATTTGAAAGAGGTTCATCAAGTAAAAGGATATTCGGAGTCTTTACAAGGGCTCTTGCGATCGCAACTCTCTGTTGCTGACCGCCTGAGAGCTCCGAAGGCTTTCTATCCATCAGCTCTTCTATCTGGACAAGCCTTGCAGCTTCGTCAGCCTTACTGTTCATCTGTTCTTTTGTGAGCTTTTCCTCACCCTTAAGGTTTTCAAGAGGAAAGATTATATTCTGTCTGACCGTAAGATGCGGATAGAGTGCATAGTTCTGAAATACCATGCCTATGCCTCTTTTTTCGGGAGGAAGCTTGGTTACGTCATTATCATCAAAAAAGATCTTTCCTTCCGTAGGCTTTTCAAGTCCGCAGATAAGATTTAAGGCCGTACTCTTTCCGCAGCCCGAAGGTCCCAAAAGGCTTATGAGCTTTCCGCTTGGTATCTCAAAATTAAAATCATTTACGGCGATTACATCGGCACCGCCCTTTTTATTTCTGTTTGGAAATCTTTTGGTGAGTCCTTCAAATACTACCTTCATCCTCTCGGTCTCCTCTGTTTTATGGCTGTGATCATTTTAAGGAAAGACTGATATTTTGCGTTATCAGCGTTTTCTCAAATATATCACAGTTGAAAGATGATGTATAGCATTGCGGGGACTGTAACAGACGGGATTTGGAATATGACTCACAGCAGATTTTATTTCTTTTTTATAAACAGAATACAGAATGGACACATTTATCATTTAGAATGATCAGTGTAAGGGGTGCATTTGCATATTACCCGGGGAAGGAACAGAAATCATCAGGAAATGTAAGGAAAGGGGAAAAACGTGTACAGTCTGTTGGAATCAGAAATAGCAATCTTTGTCGGAAATCATATCAGAAAATACGGATCGGTGCCTACACTTGGAAATCTCATACAGGAAAAAGGATTTTTGATGGTAATGATCAATATGCGCTATATCATGGGGCTTATTTATGCAGGAATGATAAGACTTTCATTCATGCCCGAGGCTCAGCTGCTGATCGCCTGCACGAAATGACAGAGTAAGTAACGATCTAAAAGTAAAAGAGCGCACGGATATGCCGGCAATGCCGATCATATCCGTGCGGTCTTTTTGGTTTGGAAAACAAATGCAGCTTTATGCACAAGAGATCTTGCTGAGTATTCATATCCCGTTATACGCATGCTAAAAATGTGCTATATTATCAGAAGTTGCTACGCAACTTACTATAAGGTATACTTTATAAGTTCAGTTTTGACATACTTAATATTTTTTAAGGAAGGAAACATGTCATGAATAAATCTAAATGCATAACAGTTGATGATCACACGATAATCGTTGAAAAGGATGACGTACAGGACATTGTCTATTACCTTAATAACTATGTCTTTGTAACACAGCCTCATACTCTCACCAAAAACCACAGGCCCTTCATTCCCTGGGCAAAGGTTCTTGACAGTGAGGATTCGGCACGCGACGAATGGTACCGCGTGGTCGGAAAGCTTATTAAAAAGGACTCAGATTCCAAATATTTCAAAAATCCCAAGATCGAAGAGCATCTTAACAACGGCGGCGAGCTTACCGATGATGACAGGAAGCATTTTGAGGTAATGGTCGAAAACGTGATCGATAACTGTCAGGCACATAAGATAAACATCTGATCATGAAAAAGAATCTTCATAAAGCCGCATATCCCGCCCTGTTATGTCTCTTCTTATTTTTCCTATGCTGCCTTACAGGCTGTGGAGGGACTAAGACATCGATTCCCTATAATGCCGGAGAGATCGTTGAGCTAGGCCAGTATAAGGGTCTTACGGTCACAAAGATGTCAGCCGAGGTAACGGATGAAGAGGTCGATATAAAGATAGAAGCCGACCTTCTTGGAATGTTTCCCGAGGAAACAGAGCTGTCCGATGAGCTCATATTTGAGGCAACAGGCGGCTTGTACAGCGATCTTGAATCGTACAGAAAAGATGTTAAAGAAGAGCTTATCCGCGAAGCCGAGGAATATGCAAAATCCGCCATGTATATTGACTTATGGGAACAGGTGGTGGATAATTCTGTGATCAGAGGCGAGATCCCTGCCGATCTCATTTCACAGAAAAAAGAGACCATGAGGACCAATGCCTTGATCTATGCGGAGAGCTATGACCTCACCGTGGAAGAGTTCATCAATTCGGTGCTTGGAAAGACCACCGAAGAATTCGAATCGGAAATCGAAGAGTATGCTCTCAAGGCAGCCAAGGAAACTCTGGTACTTAAAGCGATCGCAGACAAAGAAGGTCTCAACGTCACAAAAAGAGAGCTTGACGCAGGCATTGATACCTACGTGGAAACCTACGGTTATACATCCAGAAAAGATTTTATGGAAACAATAAACCTGGACGAATTTGAGGAATATATACTTGAATCAAAGGTTCAGGAATTTATCGCGGATAATGCAGTGATCACAGAAGAATGAACGCTCATATCCGCAAGCAGTAAACTCACTACAAAACGCAATAATTTATGGAAAGGCATGAAAAAATGGAGCTTGTATCATTAAGAGAACTGTTCAGAAACAAGGAAGAATACTACAACAGGGAAGTAAAGATCGGAGGATGGATAAGAAATCACAGGGATTCAAAGACCTTTGGTTTTCTGATGATAAATGACGGAACCTTCTTTGAACATTTACAGGTGGTATATTCCGATAAGCTTTCAAATTTCCCGGAGATCACCGCTCTTAACATTGGCTCCGCTGTCATAGTAACAGGAACTCTCGTGCCTACTCCCGAGGCTAAGCAGCCTTTCGAGATCCAGGCTGAGGAGGTATATATCGAGGGACAGTCGACTCCCGATTATCCGCTGCAGCCAAAGAGACACACGATGGAATTCTTAAGGACCATTCCCCACTTAAGGGCACGTACCAACACCTTTGAAGCCGTATTCAGGGTTCGTTCGCTTGCTGCCTATGCTATACACAAATTCTTCCAGGAGAGGGATTTTGTATATGTGCATACGCCCATAATCACCGGAAGTGACTGCGAGGGAGCAGGAGAAATGTTCCAGGTGACCACTCTTGATCTTAAGGATGTTCCAAAGACCGAGGATGGAGAGCCCGATTACTCCAAGGACTTCTTCAACAAGCCGACCAACCTTACCGTAAGCGGTCAGTTAAACGGCGAGACCTATGCAATGGCATTCAGAAACATCTACACCTTCGGTCCTACCTTCAGAGCTGAGAATTCAAATACGACAAGGCATGCTGCCGAGTTCTGGATGATCGAGCCCGAGATGGCATTCTGCGATCTTAAGGATGACATGATCATAGCCGAGAGCATGATAAAATACATCATCAGATATGTAATGGAAAACGCACCCGAGGAAATGGCCTTCTTTAACAGCTTCATAGACAAGGGCCTCATTGAGAGACTTAATAATGTCGTTAACTCCGATTTTGCCCATGTGACCTATACCGAAGCGATCGATATCCTTGAAAAACACAATGATGAGTTTGAATACAAGGTTTTCTGGGGCTGTGACCTGCAGACCGAGCATGAGAGATACCTGACAGAGAAGGAATATAAGCGTCCCGTTTTTGTCACGGATTATCCCAAGGATATAAAGGCCTTCTACATGAAGCTTAATGAAGATGATAAGACCGTTGCCGCAGTGGACTGTCTGGTACCCGGTATCGGCGAGATCATCGGCGGATCTCAGAGAGAGGATGATTACGATAAGCTTGTAAAGAGGATGGAAGAGCTTGGTCTTAAGAAGGAAGACTATGATTTCTATCTCGATCTCAGAAAGTACGGTTCGGTAACTCATTCCGGATTCGGTCTCGGCTTTGAGAGAATGGTAATGTATCTGACCGGTATCTCAAACATCAGGGACGTGATCCCATTCCCGAGAACAGTCAACAACTGTGAGCTGTAACAAGCACCGGAAATCTTCATATTTTTACATAAACATCACAGAACAATACATCTTTGATTTATGAAAAAAATGCGTTATAATCGAAATGAGGGAACGATTATAACGCATTTGGCTGTTTGATACAGCCGCCGGATCCGATGATATGACTCGTCTGTTCCGGTTTTGGGGAATTAATAAGGGAGCATAAATGTATAAAAGACCACTGTGTTTTATACTTGCATTGATCATATTTATCGGTCATCCGTTATCCATTTCTGCAACGACAAAAAACGATGCCATTAAGCAGAAACAGGAAGCCGAGAAGAATCTCGATTCCATCAACAGTGATATAGATGACCTGTCAGGCGACAAGGAAGCGATCGAAAGCGAGATAGCCGCTATCGATGAAGAACTTGTCGATCTGCTGCTCACCGTTGATGTCATTAACGGTGATATCGAAGATAAGAAGGTTGCCATAGCAGAAGCCGAGGCCTCCTATGAGGAAGCAAAGGCAAGGGAGGAATCCCAGTACAATGCTATGAAGCGTCGTATCAAATTCATGTATGAAAAGGGCGACAGCTCATACATGGAACTTCTGATGAGCTCACAGAGCATTTCCGATTTGGTAAATAAGAGCGACTATGTGGAAAGGCTGTATGTCTATGACAGGCAGCTGTTGATCTCATACCAGGAAACCAAGCAGGAAGTGCTGGTATTAAAGGAAAAGCTTGAAAACGAACTGCACGATCTTGAGGAGCTGCAGGAAGACTATTTAGCCCAGTCCGAAGATCTTAAGGCCATGATCGCGGAAAAACAGGAAACGGTCGAAGATTTTGACAATAAACTTAATGCAGCCAGGGAAAAAGCTTCCGAATATACGGCACAGATCAAGGAACAGACTGCCGTTATAAAACAGATCGAGGCTCAGGAAGCTGAAGAAGCAAGAAGAAAGGCCGAGGAAGAAAAAAAGAGAAAGGCTGAAGAGGAAGCAAGAAAGAAAGCTGAGGAAGAAGCAAGGAAAAAGGCTCAGGAAGAGCAGGCACAGACATCCTCCGATAACGGAAACAATGAGCAGCCCGAAACCCCCTCAGAACCGGAACCGGCTCCCGAACCCTCTTACAATAACGATCCCGGAGATTCCTCAAAGGGTCAGGAGATCGCAAACTTTGCCCTGCAGTATGTCGGTTACCCTTATGTATCCGGCGGCACCTCTCTTACCGAGGGCTGTGACTGTTCGGGATTTACCTCCGCTGTATATGCAAACTTCGGAATATCCATTCCGAGAACCTCATATTCCCAGTCTACGGCAGGCAGGGAAGTAAGCTATTCCGCTGCTCAGCCCGGAGACATCATCTATTATGGCGGACATGTGGGAATATACATAGGCGGCGGCCAGATAGTGCATGCAAGCACTGCCGCTACAGGCATTAAGATAAGCAATGCACTCTACAGATCGATAATCACAGTCAGAAGATTTGTATAGACTACATCACATAATAATGTCTTGCTATCCATTTTGATAAGCCCGAAAGACCCGGATACACTATCCTCTCACTTATGTTCATCTGATCGAGCATATCCCTGATCCTCCATCTGAGGCTCTTGTCTATGACATACTTAACCGTCTTCTCGGTCTTTTTATCCAGGAAATCTTCAATATCCGTGATCCCCATCGGAATGACGGAGAAGAATGAATACTGGTTCACTATCCTCTCATCCATTGACGGAGGCTCGATGATGACCATCGCATTGTCCTGCATATCTATATCATACTGGCTTAAGGAGTTGTTTGTAAGCTTTCTCAGAAGATCCACCGAAAAAATGGTCGACTGCTTCTTATTGACCTCTTCCCTGTAGTTATCCGGAAGATACAGAAGCATCTCCGCCATATCCATTCTCCATACCACGCAGTCATGCTTATCCATTTCCTCGAGATTTTCCTCGCAGGTTGCAAAATGCAGTCCCACAAGGGGAGAATGCGTCCAGTCAAGAAGTCTTGTGGGAAGTCCGTAATGCTGTCCCACTATTATCTGTCTCCATACAGATCCGGCTACCAAAGGATCGCTTGCTACAGCATATTTTGCAAAGTTTTCAAGTATCGCAGGCTCCAGCTCTTTCTGTAAATGCTTGCAGCTTCTGGACAGAGAGGTGGTCATCTTAAATGATACATCCGACATCCCTCTGTATATATACATCCCCCTGTTTCTCTTAAGATCCGGCCTGTAATCCTGTTCCGTAAAAAGAGGCAGAAGCTCTTCTATCTTTGTGATCCTTGTTTCCTGTATCAACTGTTTTCCCCCGTTCTAATCATCAAGCAAAGATTCATTTGCCTTGATTATCTTTACTATCCGGCTGGTTCCGAGCCTGTCTGCTCCAAGCTCAATGAACCTCTCGGCATCCTCAAGTGAGGTTATCCCGCCTGCAGCCTTGATCTTTACATTCTCCCCTATGTTCTGCGCAAACAGCTCGACATCCTTAAATGTCGCTCCGTTTGTGGAAAAACCGGTGGATGTCTTGATGTAATCGGCACCTGCATCGGTCACGATCTGGCACATCTTTATCTTTTCCTTCTCATCAAGCAGGCAGGTCTCTATAATGACCTTTAAGATCCTTCCGTCACAGGCTTCTTTTATTTCTCTTATCTCATTAAAGATATAATCATATTCCTTTGATTTGAGCATTCCTATATTGATGACCATATCGATCTCATCGGCACCGTTTGCTATGGCATCCTTGGTCTCAAATACCTTGACAGCCGTAGTCATGTTGCCGTTAGGGAAACCGATGACGGTACAGATCTTCATCCGAAAGCCTGCATATTCCTTTGCATGCTTTACATAGCAGGGTGGTATGCAGACCGATGCGGTCTGGTATTTTATGGCATCATCGATGAGATCCTTTATCTCAGCCCATGTCGATCCCTGCAGCAACAGTGTGTGGTCGCATTTTGACAGTATTTCCTTAATATTCATTATCCTTTATGCCTCCTATCTCCATTTCTATTATCCTGTTTCCTGATGACTGCCCGTTTAAAATGAGCTCATAATCTATATAGACCCTTATGGACTCTTCCTCCGTGATGACTTCATAGCTGTTTGTCTTAGTCATTAACGTAAAGCTTCCGTAAGGAGTCCTGTACTGTGTCTCATGCTCCTTCTCTTTTTCAAAACAGAGCGAGGTTTCCGTTTCACCAAGCTTACTATGGTGCATCCTTATCTCATCTATCGTTATGTTGTTTTTTATCACTGTCCCCGAAACGGTATCCTCTTCATCAAAGGTAACATAGTGTCTGCCCTTATGTAAGTGATATGATCCCCTTGCCTCGGAGATTATCTCCGTATCATCTCCCGAAGATGATCCCTTTATGCGGATGCTTACTTCTTCTGTCATGATCCCTCATCTGCTTTCATCCGAAAGCTGCTTGATGATATTTTTTTCCTGATTGTCTATATGCTTTTCTATGGCGGTCTTGGCTTCTGTTTTCCTGCCTTCGAAAATATTTTCCATTATCTGTCTGTGCTCGCTTATGAGCCTGTCATGGTTTCTTTCGTCCTTAACGTATTCAAGACGGTATCTGTAAACCCTCTGTGCGAGGTTGTTTACAAGCTGCATGAGCCTCTTGTTTCGGGATGCTTCCAGGATGATATCATGAAACTTCACATCCGCCTTTGCGATCACGGTGGCGTTTTTTGTTTTTATCGCCTCTTCAAAATCCGACTCGGCTTCCTTAAGCTTTTCTTTTTCAAGCGCTGTCATCCTGTCACAGGCAAGTATCACGGCAAGAGAGTCAAGAGATCTTCTCACCTCAAGCACATCCCTCATATCATCCGCGGATATCCTTGATACCTCTGCTCCCTTTCTAGGGATCATGGTGACCAGACCCTCAAGCTCTAACATCCTGATGGCTTCTCTTATGGGAGTCCTGCTGACACCGAGCTTATTGGCAAGGTGTATCTCCATAAGTCTCTCGCCCGGACTTAATTCACCTGTCAGTATACTCTGTCTCAGCGTATTGAACACAACGTCTCTTAATGGTAAAAACTCATCAAATTCCGGATTCAGATCATGACTGTCCATTCGTATCCTCCCTGTTGAAATGACTTACCTGATGTGTTAACTTTGGTAAGGTTCTGTGATAAAAACCTGCGCGGCAGGTATCATTTCCGTTACCGCCTTATATGCCCCCTCTGCTTTTTCCTTATCGTCAAATATCCCAAATACCGTCGGGCCGCTCCCGCTCATCATGGAATTTAAGGCACCGTTTTTTCTCATGCAGCTCTTTATATCAGTTATGATGCCATGTTCCTTTTCGGTGACCTCTTCCAGAACATTTCCCATATGATCGCAGATCTGCTTAAGGTCTCCCTTTGCTATTCCCTCAATGATCTTACCCGTATCCGGATGTTTAATGTCAGTCTTTTTATCAAACTCCCTGTAGACATAGGCTGTGGATATGTCCATATCAGGCTTTGCAAGCAGGATATGACATTTGGGAAACGGCTTAAGCTCAGTCAGTATCTCTCCTATACCCTCGGAGAGCATGGTCTTTCCCATGATACAGTAGGGCACATCGGCTCCGATGCGCAGTCCGATCCGCCTAAGATCCTCCGTGGAAAGCATGTTTGCGGACAGCTCGTTAAGGCCTGTAAGCACTGCAGCCGCATCGCTGCTTCCGCCCGCAAGCCCGGCAGCCATCGGGATCCTCTTTACGATATCTATACAGACTCTGCCTTCATACCCTGTCTCATCCATAAAAAGGGCTGCAGCCTTATATGCAAGATTGCTCTCATCACAAGGTATATACGGCCTGTCGCAGGTGATCCTTATGTCCTTTCGAAGATCATTCTCCACTGTTTTTTCAGGAACATTTCCGTATGCACCCTCTGTCCTTATGATCACATCATCCGAAAGATCAACACTCTGCATTATCATCCTCACAAGATGATAACCGTCATCCCGTCTTCCGGTAACGTCAAGTCCTATATTGATCTTGGCTCTTGCCTGTACTTTTATTTCATCCATTTACCTGACACATCCTGTTATTTCATTTATGTCATCGATACCCTGATCCTGCATGAACTGTTTTATACCCAACACTATCTTTTCAGTGATGTAAGGATCGTGGAAATTCATTGCCCCTACTGCAACAGCGCTTGCACCAACCATCAGGAATTCTATTGCATCCTCGGCACTCTGTATGCCTCCCATTCCTATTATGGGGATCTTTACAGCAGATGCACACTGCCATACCATCCTCACTGCAACAGGCTTAATTGCGGGACCGGAAAGACCGCCGGTCTTATTTGCAAGGACAAATTTCCTTTTATATATGTCCACCTTCGCCCCGGTGATCGTATTGATAAGCGATATCGCATCGGCTCCTGCTGCCTCGGCGGCCCTTGCCATTTCGGCTATATCCGTAACATTCGGTGATAGCTTCATTATCACCGGCTTTTTGGCGACTCTCTTTATCCTGTCCGTGATGTCATACAGTGCATCCCTGTTCTGTCCGAAGGCTATGGCGCCCTCTTTTACGTTCGGACAGGAAACATTGATCTCGAGCATGTCAGCCCTGTCCTCATCATTAAGCCGCTCAACCACCTCAAGATATTCATCTACAGTCTTTCCGCAGACGTTTACGATCACCTTTGTGTCGTACTGTTTCAGGAATTCAAGGTCTCTTTCGATAAAAGTATCTATTCCCGGATTCTGAAGACCTATCGCATTTAACATCCCGCCATAGGTTTCCGCAACTCTCGGAACCGGATTTCCGGCCCAGGGAATGCCTGATACGCCCTTTGTTACCACCGCTCCGAGGATATTTAAATCCACAAATTCATTATACTCCATTCCGGATCCGAATGTTCCGGAAGCCGTCATAACGGGATTTTTAAGCTCCACTCCGGCTATATTGACCGACATGTTCACAGGACCACCTCCGATGCATCAAAAACAGGACCATCCTTGCATACCCTTCTGTTCTTTACCCTGGAATGATCATCGGTATCCACCGTCTGACATACACAGCCAAGGCAGGCTCCAACCGAACAGGCCATTCTCTCCTCCATTGATACATATGTCCGTATCCCTTCTGACAGAGCATATTCCTTAACGGCTCTTAACATGGGTGTGGGACCGCAGGAATAGATAACATCTGCAGTAAGGCTGTTTTCCCGTATTGCGTCTATGACCGTTCCCTTTGTTCCGATGCTTCCATCCTCCGTGGCAACATAGAGGTTTCCGTTTTCAGAAAACTCCTTTTCAAGAAACAATGAACTGTTTCTGTAGCCTGCCACTATTATCGTATCTTTCCTGTTTATCTTCTGTGAAAGATACAGAAGTGGAGGTATTCCGATACCGCCTCCTATGAGAAGCGCCTTCTTTCCTTTAACTGCATATGCTTCATAAGGAAATCCGTTTCCGAGAGGACCTAAGATAACGGCATCATCACCCTCTCTGTAGCCGGAAAACTCCCTGGTGCCTTCTCCCGCCACTCTGTATACAAGTCTTAATCTTCCCTGTGAGGCCTCACAGATGCTTACCGGTCTCGGAAGCAGCCTCGACGGATCCTTTGTATACAGCGACACGAACTGTCCGGGATGCGCACTGTCAGCTATATCCGTTTCTATCCACATGCTGTATATGCCTTCAGCTAACATCTCCTGTGATAAGACCTTAGCTGTTTCCTTCTTTTTCATGATCGTATACTATCCTTCCTCCGGCTATTGTATAATGTACCTTTCCTTTGAGCCTCCATCCAAGAAACGGAGTATTTGAGGATCTTGAAACGCTTTTGTCATAGATCCATTCCTCGTTTTCATCAAAGATCACGATGTCAGCTGCTGCCCCTTCTTTTAAATACCCTCTGTCGATACCGAATATCCTTGCAGGAGCCAGTGTCATCCTCTCAATAAGCGTATTTAACGGGATATCCTCTCTGTCCACAAGCTCCGTTATCCCAAGTGCAAGTGAGGTTTCAAGCCCTGTGATGCCGCTTGGCGCCTCCTTTATATCCTTATTCTTTTCTTCGGCCGAGTGCGGTGCATGATCTGTTGCGATCATGTCAACAGTGCCGTCCCTTATGCCTTCTATGATGGCAAGTCTGTCATCTTCCTCCCTGAGCGGCGGATTCATCTTGCAGTTACTTCCGTATCTTTTCACATCATCTTCGGTAAGCGTGAAATGATGCGGCGTTGCCTCGGCATATACGGCCAGTCCTTCCTTTTTTGCCTCTCTTACAAGCTCTACGGATTCCTTTGCACTGATATGCTGAATGTCGATCACTGCCCCTGTTTCTCTTGCAAGCGCGATATCTCTTTTTACCATTTCGATCTCGGCTCTCCTGTCGGCACCGCCATAGGAAAGCTCATCAGCCACAGGCCCTGCATTAATACCGCTTCTTACGATATATTCAGGATCTTCCTCATGAAGGGATATGATCATGCCAAGCTCTTTTGCCTTAATAAGAGCTGCCCTCATAAGACCGCCGTCCTTTATCGGCATTCCGTCATCACTAAGTGCCGCTGCCCCAGCTTTTTTAAGGGCTTTAAAGTCCGTAAGCTTTTTTCCTTCCATGTTTTCGGTCACGTTTCCGACCATAAGGATATTGATATCTTCCAGGCCTGCTCTACCCAACACTTCTCTTAAGGTCTTTTCATTATCCATTTTCGGATCTGTGTTTGCCATCATGACAACGGTAGTAAAGCCGCCTCTCTTTGCAGCCATTGCACCCGTATGAATGTCCTCTTTATAGGTAAAGCCCGGATCCCTGAAATGCACATGGACATCTATCAGTCCGGGGGCCACCGTCAGACCATCCGCATACACAACAATTGTATCATCATCTGTAATGGCTATATTTTCCTGTATTTTTGCGATCTTTCCGTTTTCTGCAAGAATATCGGTCACTCGGTCGGTCCCTGAGGCCGGATCTATGACTCTGCCGTTTTTTATCAGTATTCTGTCCATAGTTGCTAAATGTAATATCCTATATTATTATGGTATGGTTGATGGATCCGAGATGATCGATCCTTTATACAAATCATCCTGTGAGGTTTATTATGGTACGTTTTATAATATCAGCCCTGTTTGCGATTGTGGATCTGACGCTTTCAATACCCTTATATCTTATAACATGTCTGATCGGCCTCTTTTCTCCTGAAATAAAAGAGAAGATCGCCATGGGCTTTCTGCATTTTTCCTTTAAGGCTCTTGTGCTCATTGCAGGCACAAGGGTGAAGTTCATAGGTGAGGAAAACATTCCAAAGGACAGAGCCGTCCTGTATGTGGGAAATCACAGAAGCTATTTTGACGTGATCATTCCGGGTACAAAACTGACCTATCCTTCCACCTTTGTCGCCAAAAAAGAATTTAATAAAATACCTCTGCTTAATATGTGGATGAAAAGCATCCACTGCCTAATGCTTGACCGCTCGGATGTCAAGGAAGGCCTTAAGATGGTACTTACGGCTATCCAGTATGTCAAGGATGGAAGATCTGTCTTTGTATTTCCCGAGGGAACCCGCAACAAAACCGATGATCTGTTACTGCCTTTTAAGGAAGGTGCGATGAAGATCTCCACAAAGTCCGGCTGTCCCATCGTTCCGGTGGCTATCACCAATTCCGCTGATGTATTTGAAGCTCATTTTCCCAAAATAAAGAAAACTGACGTGACAGTTCATTACGGAGATCCCATATACCCCGATACACTAAGCAAAGAGGAGCTTCGGTTCATAGGAAACACTGTTGCTTCCGCCATAGAGACCATGCTTAAAGAAGATGCATCCGTGGCCGGATAAGTCCGGGTCAGGCTTCCTTTTTCTTTCTGTTTTCCGATATTGAAATGACTATAAGGGTGATCACCGATAACAAAGTGATCACCTTTGATATTATCTGGGCTAAGGTACCTGCATATAAAACAGTCATTTTTCCTGTTGTCTGAGGCGTCAGATATACTCTTACAAAGCCGTTGTTGCCCTCTCCCGTCACCCTGAGTTCTTTTTTTCCTGTACCGTTTTCGATATAAGCTTCGTATCCCTTATAATAGATAAAGGGCACGTCTATATGATCATATGCAGCAGTAATGTCTGCCTTTATAGTGTTTTTCTCTCTTACAAAATCTACCGTAACCTCATCATCGGCTATCATTCTCTCACTCTCAAGCACCAAAGTCTCCGGATCCATGACCGCCTCCGGCAGCCACTCTCCGCCTATTACGTGCGCCGTATAGGGCTTGTAATCGTAATAATCATCGGAATAATCGTAATAGCCCTGATCGTTTGCAGACATGTCGCCGTACGCCGATACACCGCATACTATCAGTACGACCACAGCCACTATGCCCTCAAGGGGAATATCAAATCTTTTAGGTGAATACTTTCTCGCACACAGGTACAGTATGATGCCGTCCGCCATGGAAAACAGTACCGAACTCATGATAAAGAAGCGCCACGGAAACTGTATGAACGAAAGATATTTTCCAAACCTCTCCCAGGGCAGTATATCTGTTGCAAGAAGGGCAAACAGAAAGCCCGCTATCAGCAGGTAGTCTGAAAAGCTTATGAGATTCTTTGTACTGTAGCGGTCAGAGGCTTCACTGTTTTCCGCTTCCTTTTTAAGAAGTATCCTCGGAAGGGAAAATACTACCACAAATATGCCAAGTGAAGGGAAGCTGTTATAGAATACCTCAACAAATCTGACTGCTTCCGTAGCCGGCTCTATCCAGGGATCGCTCACATAAAAGACGGTGTCTAATAACTGCTCTATCATCGGAAGCCAGTATACGGCGGTAAGTCCCGCAGTTATCGCTGCCGTTGCGATAAGCCTTAACAGGGTCTTTTTATTCTTAAATGCCTTTATCCTTAAGATGCAGGCCGCTGCCGCAAACAGAAGGCACATCGCAAAGCTTGCCGTATGGCACAGGAGTACTCCTCCAAATCCTGCACCGAGGAGCCATGGTTTTTTCATATCCTCGTACAAAAGATCGTAGATTCCGTAAAATACAAGCGGCAGAAAGATAAAGGCCGTATACTCTCCCGCGGCAGATCTTACATAGATGTCATCCATATGATACTGACAGAGGGTAACAATGATCGCGGACAGTATCCCCGCATACTTTGAGTTAAGCATATTTCTTACGCAGTAATACATGGAGAAGTAACAAAGGATCACGCATATGGCAACAAATACGTGATAGCTTGTGTTGATGGATAAGCCAAAAACACGTAAAAGCGCAGGGATATAGAGCAGGAAATCAGGATAGAACATCGAGCTTGCATATCCGGCTTCGCCGAAAAACAGGACATTTACCTTAAGAAAAGGTTTTCCGATCTGTATTCCTTCCTTTAAGCTCTCGATCCTTAAAAGATGATAATCGATATCATGACCGTTTATGCAGTATCTCGTGATCAGCGGACTGCAGGCTATGAGCATCGTGATAACGGTAACAAGCCATACTATCCTGTTTTCATTTTTCTTAAAATATTCCTTCATGATCCTTCTCTTATTCTCTTAAAGTGGGTTTAGTGCACTGCGGGCTTTGCCGCACCGGATCTACTCTGTAGTAAGATCCGAGAATGAAAATGTTATATCTTTTCCGTCATTGTCAATATTGACGGTATAGCTCTTGGTCTGATATCCGCTCTTACTTAAGGTAATGACATGGTTTCCGGTTACCTTGGTGGTACTGGCCGGAGCTATCCCTATATAGGCTCCGTCGAGATAAACCTCACAGCCCTCCGGCTGCTGTACATATATCTTCTTTACCTGTGAGACAGTATCTATCACATTCGTCGTATCGGATACGGCTGTCTGATCCGTGGATGATATCTGCGGACCCGAAACCGTCTGCGTCCCTGACTGTATGTCTGTTGTACCCGGTATCTGATCTCCCGATACTGTCTGAGTAGTCTGTCCGGTTGGTGTCTGAGTCGTTGATGCAGTATTTGAGGTGTCACTTTCTGCCGTATCCGAAAGATCCAGGGATATATCCACGTTGGCATATTCCGAGCCCGTCTTTATGTTGGTCGTAACGGTCTCATAGCCTGCTGCCTCGACCCTTATCTGATGCACTCCGTATTCAAGAGGAACCCTGTCGACATAGTCGGTCATCTCCCCGTCCACATACAGCTGCGCATAGACAGGAGTGATGTTAAATTCCACATGACATACTGCGATCTCTTCTATCACCACATCCTTAAGATCTATCAGTGTCTCCTTATCCCTTGTTACCGTCACATCCTTCTGTGCCAGATATCCCTTGTTGGTAAGGCGGACATGAAAGTCACCTTCCGGAACAGGCAGCAGCATATCATCAGTGACGGGACGTATGAGATCATTTCCGACTTCTATATAACCGCCCACAAAATAGCTGTCATTCTTAAGTCTTATATAGCCGTGACCCTTTTTTACCACAATGGACAGTATCTTTTTGTCGATACCCCTTACGGTTATTGTATCAAGACTTGTAAGATCCATCCATTCGGCCTTTTCGCCGTACGAAAACAGCTCGATGCCGTTAGTGAATTTATAGGCAACATCGGCTATCCTGAATATCTTCTTCTTTTCGTCAACCGAAAACTTCCTTACATCGGTCATCTCCCATACACTGTCGCTTAATCTCACGCTTATTATCGTATCTCCGTGTATGGTAAAGCTCACATCGGCTATCTGTCCGCACTCAAGCTCTCCGGGTACGATACCTTCGCCGTATTTGTTATAAAATGCTGTCGCACCTATGTATTCAAGATCATATTTTTTCTCACTCGTAATATCTTTAAAGCTTATCATTGAATTCTTGATATCAACATTTAAGATCACGCCCGTGAGAGTGTTTCCCGACCCCTCTAGCTCAATATCCTCGTTTCCTGTATCGGATGATGCCACGTTTCCCTGCCCCGAAGATATGCTTGAGGTCTTTTCCGTATATTCTTTTGCTATGAAGTAACAGCCTATAAGTGTCAGTATGGTTATAAGGCATACAGGTATTATCGCTCTCTTCATACATTACCCTCTGTTAAGCTTTGATCCCGGTCCGGTCATCTGTAACCGTGATGCAGGTGTTTTATCACCCCGTCCGATAAGAGATAGTCTCTGTTGTTCTTTTGGGGATCTTCAAGGACCATATCAAACATACGGTTAAGTGCTTCCCCTATCTCCTTTCCGGGCTTGAATCCGCAGGTGATAAGATCGTTTCCGTTAACCGAAAGCTCTTTAAGGCAGAGACAGTCGCCGTCGTGTATTATCTCACTGTACATATTCTCACACTGATCGATACAGGAGATCTTCTCTTTACGCAGATACTCACTCTGGGCATTTGTATCGCACCTTCGGACTATAAACCATAACGGCATCAGATCCGTCCCGATCTTCACGATCAGACGCCTGAGCTTTGGTTTTGTCAGTACATCTCTGTGATCATGGTATTTTACGAGCTTCGTAACCTTATATATGGTGTCATTGTCAAATTTAAGCCTTTTTAGGATATCAAGGGCGATCTTTTCACTCACGCCGGCATGACCGTGAAAATGATCCGTCCCTTTTTCATCTGTTTTTCTACAATCGGGCTTTCCCATGTCATGAAACAGCAATGACAGCCTCAGTATCCTCTTATCGGCCCTGCTTAACCTGTCATTCCATGACCTGCTGTGGTTTAAGGTTTCTACGGTGTGGATCCCAACATTATACATATGATGCGGATTATTCTGTTCTGTCTGCATCATCTTATCTATCTCAGGCATTATCACCTTTGATATACCGGTCTCGTAAAGAGCTAAGATCTTTTGCGGAGAATCGGACACCAAGAGCTTTACAAGCTCAGTCTGTATCCTCTCTGCACTTATCTGCTTAAGCGTGTCCGCCCGCTTTATTATGGCCTTGTAAGTCTCTTCCTCAATGGAAAAATCAAGCTGTGCCGCAAACCGTACAGCTCTCATTATGCGAAGGGCATCCTCGTCAAAACGCTTAAGCGGATCATCCACAGCCCTTATCACCCTGTTTTTAATATCAAGAAGTCCTCCGAAGCAGTCTACGATCCCTTTATCATCATTATAAGCAAGGGCATTGATCGTAAAATCCCTGCGCTTTAGGTCCTCTTCAAGCCTGTCCGTAAAGATGACTTCCTTAGGATGTCTTCCGTCCTCATACAGACCATCTATCCTGTAAGTCGTTACCTCAAAGGATTGTTTTCCCATAAGGACCGTTACGGTTCCGTGCTTTAACCCGGTATCAACGGTTCTCTTAAATATCTTCTTTACCGTAAAAGGATCGGCATCCGTTGTGATATCCCAGTCGTCGGGAGTCCTTCCTAAAAGACAATCCCGTACACATCCGCCAACCGCATAGGCCTCGTAGCCTTCAGCATTAAGTGTGCTGATTATCTGGCTGACCTCTTTTGGAAGGTTTATCTGCATACGGGATACCTCATTTCAATGTTGATTCTTTACTTTTATTTTACTAGCGCCGCTGTCTCTCTTGCAATGGCCAGTTCCTCGTTTGTGGGAACCACTAATACCTTTACCGCAGATGACGGTGTGGAAATGATCGTCTCTTCTCCTCTTATGGAATTCTTTTCTGCATCGATCCCTATTCCGAGATATGTAAGATACTCACATACGGCTGCTCTGCCGTCCGCATTATTCTCGCCTACTCCCGCTGTGAAAGCTATCGCATCCACGCCGTTTAAGGCTGCCGTATAGGCACCAATGTATTTTGCAACCCTGTAATAATATGCTTCAAGGGTGGTAATGGCTCTTTCGTTTCCCTTGCCTGCTTCGCTTCCCAGATCCCTGAAATCGCTTGATATGCCTGAAAGACCGAGGACTCCGGATTTCTTGTTAAGTACATTTAACATCTCTTCGATCGACATATCTTCCTTCTGACAGAGGAAATTTAAGATCGCAGGATCAAGATCTCCGCTCCTTGTTCCCATTATCAGACCTTCAAGAGGAGTAAGACCCATGCTGGTATCTATGCACTTTCCGTTCTTTACGGCACTGATGCTGGCTCCGTTTCCGAGATGGCATACTATGATCTTCATGCTCTCATAGTCTTTGCCGAGTATCTCAGCCGTTCTCTTTGATACATAGCTGTGGCTCGTTCCGTGAAAACCGTATCTTCTGACCTTGTATTTCTCGTAATATTCATAGGGGATACCATACAGATAAGCCTTTTTCGGCATTGTCTGGTGGAAGGCGGTATCAAATACGGCAACCATCGGAACGTCGGGCATTATCTGTCTGATAGAACGAATGCCGGTAAGATTTGCCGGGTTGTGAAGAGGCGCAAGATCATTGCATTCCTCTATGGCTTTTATAACATCATCATCGATGAGAGTTGCCTCAGAGAATTTCTCTCCGCCATGAACGATCCTGTGTCCCACAGCATCGATCTCCTCAAGGCTCTCAAGTACTCCGTTTTCCTTATCCGTGAGGCTGTCAAGTACTAACTGTACCGCTACCACATGGTCGGGCATATCGATCTCTTTTGTTATCTTGTCCTTTCCTGCACTCTGATGGCTTATCATGCTGCCGTCGATCCCTATCCTTTCACAGAGACCCTTTGCAAGCACCTTTTCGCTCTCAGAATCGATCAGCTGATACTTAAGTGACGAGCTTCCGCAGTTTATTATCAATACCTTCATTTCAATACCTCTCCTGTCATATTATCCTTTATTTTATCTATCCTGCCCCTGCCTTTTATAATACTACAAATCACTAAAGATTACCAAGAAAATCAGCCATTCCCAGGGATTTTTCAGAGACCTCTACCGTTATCTCTTTACCGCTTTTTGGCTGTAAAAAAGATAGGCTGTAAGCATAAAGACCTATCCCCTGCCCTATTTTTTCATGTCCCCCGTATTTTACGTCACAGATGACCGGATGCCCCATATGGGACAGCTGTGCCCTTATCTGGTGAAATCTGCCCGTTTTAAGGTCGATATCAAGCAGTGTCAGATCCTTTTGCGGGTACTTTTTTATTATTCTGTATACAAGTACTGCCTTTTTTGCAGATCCCTTTGCATCCGGGGTGCGCGGATCATCGTTTTTCCCGGATCCGGTATCATATACCAGAGCTTTGTTGTTCTTTTTATCCTTATCGATAAGATTTACAAGCTCGTATCCTTTATCTTCCTCTCCTTCAATAAGACCCTCAACGATCGCATAGTAGCGCTTTCTTATCTTTCCTTCCCTTAGCTGTCTGTTTAATTCCTTAAGGGATCTTTCATTCTTTGAAAAAAGCATCAGGCCGCATACGGGCTGGTCCAGTCTGTGTATAAGTCCCGGCTCTTTTACCTTTGCTCCCTTATCCTTCATGTATTTTCTTACAAGGGTGATCATGTCGGGCTTAGTTATGTCGGCCGTCTGAGAGGCAAGCCCTGCAGGCTTTAAGCATACCAGAACATCCTCATCTTCATATCTTATATCCGGTTCCACGCTTCTCTCCCTTATTCGTTGACATTTTCCACCGCCTCATCGGCTCTGTCCTGTTCTATCTGCTGCTCTACTTCCGTATCGGTCATCGGTACATAATGTGCCGAGTCAAAGAACTGTTTATATATAGCCACATGATCATATATGCATCTCCAGTTTCCAAGGGAATTGCCTATCACGCAGATATAGGCATTTCCGTCGGGGGTTACGGCATAGCTTACGGCACAGTTTCCTGATTCGTGGACATAGCCTGTCTTTGCTCCCTCAAAGGTCACTCCGCACTGCTTATCCTCGATCCTCCTTAAGAACCAGTTTGATATATCAAGCCCTTCAGGATGGAGTGCAGTGGATGAGGTAGTGAATTTTCTGGTACCTAACACCTGCCTGCAAATATCGTTATTCATCGCTGCTTCCATTATCATGGCTATATCATAGGCCGTACTGTAATGATCATCATCATACAGACCTACACAGTTGGTAAAATGCGATGTTTCCGACAGCTCCAGTTCTGCAAGCTTCTGGTTCATCATATCCACAAAGGCTTCATGGCTTCCCGCAACATAACAGGCAAGCCCAACGGCTGCGTCCGCTCCCGAGGGCAGTATGGTTCCATATAACAGGTCTCTTACGGTAACGACCTCGCCTTCCTTGAATCCGACCATGCTTAAGTCATGGTTATAGGAATAATTGATGATATCGATATCTATGGTGAATTTATCCTCAAGATCATTGACGTGCTCTGCAGCCACAAGCAGGGTAAGAACCTTGGTCATTGAGGCAGGATACATCCGCGACTTTGCCTCCCTCTGGGCAAGTATCGTGTCATTGTTCACATCGACAAGGATCGCATACTGTCCGATAACATCCTCTCCAAAGCCTTTTGTCATGTCATTTGCATATGCACTGTACACTACCTGTTCGGGTTCGGGCTCAGGTTCCTCTTCCTCGGGCTCCTCTATAAAGGCATGCTCTATGACGCCGAAAAGGGACTCATGCGCTATTTCGGGATTTTTTATAGACATCACTTTCCTGACGGTCAAAAATATCAGGATAATGACTGCTATGAATGCAAAAAACAGGACCCCAACTCTGATATACAGCTTGAGCAGACGCCTTTTTCTTCTCTTTCTGCGCCTGATCTCGCGTAATGCGGCCCTTTTTTTTCTCTCTATATCTTCAGCATCCAATCGTTCCATAAGATCGGAATGCAAAACATCTTTGGAATACTGGCTGTCCTCAATCATATCTATACCATAGTATTTAATCTCACCGAAAAATTCAATGAACAAATTATGAAATCCTACAAAACCTCACTGATTTCGACCCATTCATCAGGCTTTTCAGAATATTGAATATGGGGTTTTCCATAATATAAGTGAACGGACAACATAGTCAGTTTTACGTTGCCGGTCATGGATAAATCCTTAACCGGACAGAAACGGATGGCCTAAGGGCGATCCTGATACAATAAACGATTTATTATAAGGAGGACAATTAAATGGTAAGTAAATATTTTTCAACAAAAGAAGTTGCTGACAGGGCGAAGGACAGCTTAATGAGCCTTGAAAAGGAGGATTTCATCCTGCACGATCTCGTGCTTGACTGCATAGATCCGAGAACGGGAAAGCCACTTGTAGACCCCTCTGACTCCACACTGACAAGATTCTATAAGTTCAGGAAAAATGAGATCGATTACGATGCGGATTCGTCCATAGAAGCCAATGTCATATATGAAAACGTATTCGGAAGGATCATGAACAGGATCGAAAAAAAAGTCATAAGGCGTCAGTATGATAACAATGATCTGTATAATAAATTCGGTCTGAAATATGAGCTTGGCGAGCCGGACTGCAGAGGCGGTGTCTCTTTCAGAGGAGATACGATGAATTCCGTTGCAACGACAACCAGAGCATACTTCTGGGCGCATAAGGAGATGCACAGAACAAGGAAAAGAGAAGATTTCCCATGGCCTAAGGAAGCACAGAACCTTATGGATCTGTATCATACCCCGGGCAACTTCATGGTGCTTCCTTATATAAAGGACATAAGTATCAATAAAAGCAGAGGTGTCGGTAATACCAGGGATTATTTCGATCTGTTTCTGCTTGCAGTCTACAATTTTTTCCTTGAGAAAAACGGTCAGACGCCGGAAGAAAAGATGTCTTTACGGTACATGTTCAATAACGATGAAAGAACAGAGCTTTTCATGACATATTATCTCATGCCGTACATAAACGACGATATGAGGAGATTCGATACCATTCCCTGCCAGCTTGTGGATGATATCGAGGATTCAAGCCGTCTGATAGATTATGTGGTTCCCGGCTGGGAATCCTTTGTGGAAAAGAACTACCTTCAGGATTTCGTAAGCACGGGACATTATGATCATTATTCAAAACCTCTCGAGCTCTGGAGGGGCCATTTTGAAGAGAAATCCATCCGTTACGCTCTTCCGTGTCAGGAAGAGGAATTCTTTGAATTCTGGGAAAATGCCGCAGACAGGATCAAAAAAAGAAGCGCAAGGATATATGATGCGCTCCATAAGGACTGAGGTCAAAGTCCGGCATCCTGAGCAAAGCTGCGAAACGTATGACTTTTCGTATAGCTCATTTCTTATGAAAACAGATAGGGCCTGTAAATGATACAGGCCCCTGAATTCATATGTTGATCATTCGTAAAGGATAACTGCTACAAGCTCAACAGGTTCATCCGATGCATTTTCTATACCGTGTCCTGTTCCCGAAGGACATATGGTAACATCACCTGCCGTTACCGTCTTTATCTCTCCGTTATCATTATATTGTGCCGTTCCCTTCATTATGTGGAACAGCTCCCTCTCACCTTCATGTATATGAAAGCCGATGCTGCATCCGGGTTTTAAGAAAATCCTTGAAAACAGCCTGCCCTTTGTGGCAAGCTCTTCAGGTCCGTCTATGAGATTTGTGATCTCAACCGTACCCTTTCCTTCTCTCATATGCTCTTTTAATACAAGTTTACATTCATCGCTTTTCCTGATCATAATAACCCTCCGATTTATAATTCTTCCAAGTGCTTACTAAATTATATACCTTTTCTGTTTCGCTCTCAATTTGCAAATGACAGGCATAAAAAAAATACCCTGTTTTCGGGTATTCATTGATAGTAGCGGGGGGTGGATTTGAACCACCGACCTTCGGGTTATGAGCCCGACGAGCTTCCAGACTGCTCCACCCCGCGATGTTTATAAATGGATGGGGGTGGATTCGAACCACCGAAGCAATTTGCAGCAGATTTACAGTCTGTCCCCTTTGGCCACTCGGGAACCCATCCATATTTTGTTTTTTATTTGCCTTAGATGTGACCGGCATATAAAAAAGCCGATGATCGGACTCGAACCGATAACCTGCTGATTACAAATCAGCTGCTCTGCCAATTGAGCCACATCGGCAAATAAATGGGACCTATAGGGCTCGAACCTATGACCCTCTGCTTGTAAGGCAGATGCTCTCCCAGCTGAGCTAAGATCCCAAATAGTAAGCACAGCGCAGACATAATTTAATGAATCTTGCAAGCTTGCTTGCGTAAGGTTTTATTAAATTATGGATGCATTAGATTACAAATGTGTTGAGCAAGATGCGAAGCATCTGCGAATCTGTTTGTAATGCTGTGCGAATGCATCATTTTAAATCCTGTTAGTAGCGCGTGATGGCGATGCGTAGCATCGACATACTCGAACGTCCTTGGGAAATCTCTCCGTCCTGATCGTTATTGACTCACTTCTAACGACCCAGACGGGACTCGAACCCGTGACCTCCGCCGTGACAGGGCGGCGCTCTAACCAACTGAGCCACTGGGCCAGATCATATACCCTCAAAACCGAACACTGAAATAATATCACAACGGATTATTTATTGT
>JAILPG010000220.1 GCA_024699595.1 Lachnospiraceae bacterium
AAGCTGTCGTTTGAGACTACCGATGTGGACGGAAATAAGATAACCAGCGAGGAGATCTTTTCAAAAAATGAGATAACCATGTTAAACTTCTGGGCTACCTGGTGCACTTACTGCATTGGTGAGCTTCCGGAGCTTGAGACGATAAATGCGGAATTTGCCGATAAGAACTGCGCTATAGTGGGTGTCCTCGGAGACGGCAAAGCAGCGGGAAAGCTCGAAATGGGCAAGGATTTCCTTGAGGGAGCCGGAGTTACATATCTGAATATCCTTCCATGGGATGATGCCATTAATGAGGATCTGCTGTTAGTACACTGGCCATGCTCGTATTTTGTGGATAAGAACGGCATAATCCTTGCAAAGCCGGTTATAGGAGCGGACGTCGACACATATCCGAAAGCGATAGACAAGCTGCTTAAAGGTGAGAGTGTGGAGGAAGAGGCTTCCGATCAGAAAGCGGTCGTACCAAATGATGTGGATATGTACCGCGTCTATGTCATGGATACGGACGGAAACCCCGTAGAAGGCGTTATGGTCAAGGTATGCGACGATAAAACGTGCAACATGGAGATCACGGATAAAGACGGACTTGCGGTCTTTAAGGTGACAAAGAACAATTATGAAGTGCATCTTATAGGAACTCCTGACGGCTACAGGGACTATGACAAGGGCTTCATGTTCACGAAGGAATACAGCGATCTGCATATAGTATTGGAGAAGGAATGATATGGCAAAGACCAGGATATTTCTGACAGTTCAGTCGGTCATATGCGTGCTCGCGGTGATAATGCTCATCACTGCGGCAGCAGGTATTTACCGTGACGGCATGGCAAAAAAGGCAGAAGATCCCACAGCGTATGTCTATACAAGGGAGGAATCCGCTAAGGCAGCAATGCCCGGAGTAACTGTCATTGTCATTGGGCTCTTGGTCACTGTATCCTGTGCGGTACTTGGCATAAGGGATGAGAATGCGGACAAGCCTGTAAATGATGATGAGATCACCCGTGACCTGATCTGTATGCGCGTATCTGAGCCGGATGAAGCCATGAAAAAAGAACGAAAGCTTCAGAAAAAGCTAAAGACCGGCGCTTTAGTCACATTTTTCATATGCATGATCCCTGTGTTTGTCTATATGGTAAATCCCGCACATTTTGCACAGTCTGACAGGGACGGGCTTGAGCAGGTGATGGGAGCGTTAGTGCTTCATATCCTTCCGTGGACAGTTATCGGACTTGGATGTCTTATAACCTCGGGGCTTTTTTTGCAAAAGAGCATGAAGCGCGAATGCGAGGCAGCAAAGAAGCACATAGAGGAAGAAAAGAAAGAGGGAAAGACCGTATCCGCAGGGGACAGTCAGAGCCTTTATAAGGGGCAGATACCGGATGGTAAGCAAAAGATCATAAGAATAGCGGTATTCGTACTTGCTGTGATCTTTATCATAGCGGGAATCGCAAACGGCAGCATGGAAGCGGTCATGATCAAGGCGATCAATATCTGCACGGAATGTGTAGGACTTGGTTAAGGAGTCATTTGTATGTTTAAACGGTCCGGTTCATGGATAAAAGATCATATACCGACAAAACGCAGGCTTATACAGCTGTACAGTGCGCTTTTGTATAATGCCCACCTTAAGGGCTTTATAACGGGTGAGATATATAAGGGAAAGCTTAAGGCTGTCTGTGTCCCGGGGTTTAACTGTTATTCGTGCCCGGGAGCCATAGGTGCCTGTCCGCTTGGTTCACTGCAGGCGTCCCTTTCCTCATCGGGCCATCAGGCGGGATTCTATATCATTGGTATTTTCCTTCTGTACGGCCTTATCGCAGGAAGGACGATCTGCGGGTATCTGTGTCCATTGGGACTTATACAGGAGCTCTTACACAAGATCCCTACTCCAAAGATAAAAAAGAGTGCTGCAACCAGAGCACTTACCTGGCTAAAGTACGTGATCCTTGCAGTATTCGTGTTTGGGGTGACTCTGTGGTACGGGTTAATGCATGGCATGGCGATCCCTGCATTCTGCAAATACATCTGTCCGGCAGGTACTTTTGAAGGAGCGATGATGCTTCTTTCAAACTCAAATAATTCCGGATATTTTGGGATGCTTGGCATTCTTTTTACCAGAAAATTTATAATAATGCTAATTATCGGGCTCCTATGCGTATTCTGCTATAGATCCTTCTGCAGGTTCTTATGCCCTCTGGGTGCCCTGTACGGGATGTTTAACAGGCTTTCGCTTATCGGAGTGAAGGTTGACGTAAGCAGATGCAACGGCTGCGGAGCCTGCGTGAGAAACTGTAAGATGGACGTGCGTCGTGTGGGAGATCATGAATGCATCCATTGCGGACAGTGCATAGATAACTGTGCTCAGTCTGCCCTGTCACTAAAGGCCGGAAACTTTACGTTAAAGGCTCCGAAGAAGGGTCTTCCCGAGGATACGTCTGAGTCTGCCGCAAAGAGAAAGAAGGTCGAAAAGACTGTATGGACGCTTGCGATCCTGTTGCTTACGGCAGTGTTATTATGGGTAAATATCCTTGATCCCTCCGGGAAAAAGAAGAGTAAGAGCGAAACTTCCGCAGATAATAAGGCCGTGACGGAGCAGTCGGATAAGACAGGGGATGCTCCTTTTGGTTATAACGTCGGAGAGCAGCTTGAAGACTTTACGGCTAAGTGTTTTGACGGCAGCACCTTCCGTCTTGCCGATCAGAAGGGAAAAGTCGTGGTGATCAATCTCTGGGCTACCTGGTGCGGACCCTGCGTGCAGGAACTGCCGCTGTTTAATGAATTTTATGACAGGCACGGGGATGATGCAGCCGTGATCGCCTGCCATTCAAAACTTGTAACCGATGACGTGGAAAAGTTCCTGTCAGACAAGGGATGGGATATGCCATTTACGGTCGATGATGAGGAAAACGGCATATTTGAAAAGACCAACGGATCGGGAGTACTTCCCCAGACGATAGTACTTAACCGAAAGGGCGAGGTCATATACAACGAGATCCGCTCCGTTACCTCAGAGATGCTTGAGCAGCTGTATGAGCAGGCAGCAGGCGGAGAAACAGACGATGCGGAA
>JAILPG010000241.1 GCA_024699595.1 Lachnospiraceae bacterium
TAAGGATCTTTTCAAGAGATGAGAAAAAGCAGGATGACATGCGCCATTTCTATAATGATCCTAAGATAAAATATTATATCGGAAATCTCAGGGAGATCCAGTCCGTACGGAATGCAATGTACGGCGTGGATTATATCTTTCATGCCGCGGCGCTTAAGCAGGTGCCAAGCTGTGAATTCTTCCCGATGGAGGCTGTAAGGACCAATGTCATCGGTACGGATAATGTACTTACGGCAGCAATAGAGGCAAAGGTCAAGAAGGTCATCTGTCTCTCGACCGACAAGGCCGCATATCCGGTGAATGCAATGGGAACCTCCAAGGCAATGATGGAGAAGGTCTTTGTGGCAAAGTCAAGGACGGTCGACCCCGATGTAACGACCATCTGCGGCACGAGATACGGTAACGTAATGTGTTCGAGAGGTTCCGTTATCCCTCTGTTCATAGAGCAGATCAAGGAGGAAAAACCCCTTACGGTCACAGAACCCAAAATGACCAGGTTCATAATGAGCCTTGAAGAAGCCGTGGAACTTGTGCTGTTTGCCTTTAACAATGCGGCAGCAGGCGACATCATGGTACAGAAGGCACCCTCATGCACGATAGAGGTTCTGGCTCAGGCCGTTAAGGAGCTCTTTGGTGCGGATAACGATGTCAAGATAATAGGTATCAGACATGGCGAAAAGATGTATGAGACACTGCTTACCAATGAGGAATGCGCAAGAGCCATAGATATGGGCAACTTCTACAGAGTCCCTGCGGATCAGAGGGATCTTAACTACGACAAGTACTTTACTGACGGTAATCAGGAGAGGACCAAGCTTTCCGAGTTCAATTCCAACAATACCACGATCCTTAATGTGGAACAGGTCAAGGAAAAACTTATGACTCTGGAATATATAAGAAATGAAGTTGAGGCATATAAAAGCGAAAAAGAGGGGAAGTAGAAAACGGGATGAAGCTGCTTGTAACGGGAGCAAAGGGATTTGTAGGAAAAAATCTTATAGCTGAGCTTATAAACAGGGGGTATAACGACATACTCCCCTTTGACGTGGATACGGATAAGGCATTGCTTGACCAGTATACAAAGGAATGCGACTTTGTATTTCATCTTGCGGGCGTCAACAGACCAAAGGATGCATCCGAGTTCATGGAAGGAAATTTCGGCTTTACCTCCCTGCTTCTTGATAAGCTTAAGGAAAATGGCAGCAAGGCTCCGGTTCTTATAACCTCATCCGTACAGGCCGAGCTTTCAAATCCCTACGGTGAGAGCAAGAAGGCAGGAGAAGAGCTTCTCTTTTCCTACTCTGAGGAAAATGACGTAAAGGTATATGTATACAGGCTCCAGAACGTGTTCGGAAAGTGGAGCAGACCAAACTACAACAGCGCTGTGGCAACCTTCTGCCATAACATAGCAAGAGGGCTTGAGATCAAGGTCAATGATCCCGAGACGGTGATGAATCTTGTATACATAGATGATGTGGTAGATGAGTTCATAAATGCCTTAAACGGCAGGGAAAATAACATCGGAAGATACTGCATGATCCCGACCGTACATACCGTTAAGCTTGGAAGGATAGCAGAGATCCTGTACGGTTTTAAGGACATGAGGAGTAATCTCCTTCTTCCCGATCTTTCCGACGGATTTGTTAAAAAGCTCTACAGCACGTATTTAAGCTTCCTGCCGGATGATGATTTTTCATATGAGCTTAAGATGAATGCCGATAACAGGGGTTCCTTTACCGAGTTTCTTAAATCGGAGTATTCTGGGCAGATCGCGGTCAACGTGGCAAGGCCCGGGATCACAAAGGGCAATCACTGGCACCATACCAAGCTTGAAAAGTTCCTGGTCGTTAAGGGAAAAGGATGCCTTAAGTTCAGAAAATACGGTTCGGATGAGATCACGGAATATCATGTTACCGGAGAGAAGCCTGAGGTCGTTGATATCCCCGCGGGCTATGTGCACAGCATAGTCAATGAAGGTGAAGAAGACCTGATAACGGTGATCTGGGCCAACGAGATATTTGATCCCGAAAATCCCGATACATATTATGAAAGTGTGGAAAAGAAATGAACAAGATGAAGCTTATGACCATAATAGGTACAAGACCGGAGATAATACGTCTGTCGGCCGTGATAAAGTGCGCCGATAAGTATTTTGACCACATTCTTGTACATACAGGACAGAATTACGATTACACGCTCAATGAGATATTTTTTAAGCAGCTTAACTTAAGAGAACCCGATCACTATCTGAACGTGTCGGGAAGCGATCTCGGAGAGACGATGGGAAACATTATCGCAAGATCATATTCCCTTATGAAAGAGGTAAAGCCGGAGGCTCTTCTCATCCTCGGGGATACCAATTCAGCCCTGTCCGCGATCTCGGCAAAGAGATTAAAGATCCCCATTTTTCATATGGAAGCCGGAAACAGATGCTGGGATTACAATGTATCGGAGATGATCAACAGAAAGATAGTGGACCATATATCGGACATTAACCTCCCCTACACCGAGCATTCAAGAAGGTATCTTCTGTCAGAGGGCATAGACGGAAAGACGATCTTTGTTACGGGATCTCCGATGAGAGAGGTACTCAGGGACCACATGGAGGAGATAAAGAAGAGTAATGTCCTTACGGAGCTTGGCTTAAAGGAGAGAGGTTATATACTGTTATCCGCCCACAGGGAGGAAAACATAGACATAGAAGACAATTTTATGAGTCTTATGAACGCTGTCAATCATGTGGCTGAAACATATAAGATGCCGGTCATCTATTCAACTCATCCCCGCTCAAAGAAGTTCATAGAACAGAGAGGATTCAAGTTCCATCCTCTGGTATCGAGCATGCTGCCCTTCGGATTCCTTGATTATAACAAGCTGCAGATGAACGCCTACTGCGTACTTTCAGACAGCGGAACCCTTTCCGAGGAGTCGGCCATGCTTGATTTCCCCGGAGTCCTCATAAGGACTTCCACGGAGAGACCCGAGGTGCTTGACAAGGGTACGATAGTGATCGGAGGCATTAAGGAGAGGGATGTTGAGAGAGCCCTCGATCTGTCGGTAGCCATGTTTGAAAACAGAGAAGAGAGAGCTCTTCCCAACGATTATGAGGATACGAATGTTTCGGCAAAGGTGGTAAGGATAATCCAGAGCTATACCGAAATAGTCAACAAAACCGTCTGGTATAAATGATGAGGATAGTAGTTAATGACATAGCCGCAAGCAAGG
>JAILPG010000313.1 GCA_024699595.1 Lachnospiraceae bacterium
CTGCCGTATATGAAACCCTATGTAAAAAAGATAATACTTATGATCATCCTGGGAATACTTTCAAGCCTTATCGATTCGGTCTTTCCTCTTTTCCACAGGCATGTTCTTGATAAGAACGTAATGGGAAGGACTCTTGACGGGCTGGCAGCCGTGATCATCATCTATGTTGCGATATTACTGTTTCAGGTATGGGATAATTATGTCACGACCTATATCTGCTCGCGCCTTGAGCTGTGGGTTGACAGGGATCTTCGCAACAAAGCATTTCACCACCTTCAGACGCTTTCTTTTTCGTATTTCAACAAACATAACGTGGGATATATCCACGCAAGGATAATGAGTGATACGGGAAAGATAGGCGTCCTGACTTCATGGAGGATGATGGACATCGTATGGAATCTTTCATACATCATCTGCGTCATTGCCGTAATGCTTTTGGTAAACCTTAAGCTTGCTCTGGTGCTTATGGCACTCATTCCCGTAGCAGTCGTTGTGATAATCTATTTCCAGGCAAAGCTCGTACCGCTTAACAGGAGAGTGCGGGAGATCAATTCGACGATCACGGGTGATTTTAACGAAGGTATCACAGGGATACATACGATAAAGACCCTTGTTGCGGAAGAGAAGATGAACGAAAGCTTCAGAGAAGATACTTCCGATATGGAAAAGACTTCTGTAAGGACAGCTCATCATTCTGCTCTGTTTAAGTCGCTCATGACGTTTTTGTCCTATTTTGCCCTTGCTCTCGTGCTGTGGCAGGGCGGCAGGCTTACTATGGATAACGTCATTCTCATAGGAACTCTTTCGGTATTCATGTCCTATGCCCTGGGTATCCTTGAACCGATCCAGAATATCATAAACACGATCTCTGAGCTCATCACCATACAGGTCAACATTGAGCGTTTTACCGGGCTTATAAGTACAAGCTCCGATGTAAAGGATACGGACGAGGTCGTAGAAAAGTACGGAAGTACGTTTGAGCCGAAGTATGAAAACTGGGAAGAGCTTAAGGGCGATGTTGAATTTAAGGATGTATCATTTATCTATCCCGACGGGGATGAATATGTATTAAAGGATTTCAATCTGAGTATTCCTTACGGGACAAATGTTGCGATAATCGGAGAGACCGGAGCGGGAAAATCAACCCTTGTAAATCTTGTCTGCAGATTCTATGAGCCTACAAAGGGCCGGATCCTCATCGATGGGAGGGATGCAAGAGAGAGATCCCAGAGCTGGCTTCACAGTAATCTCGGATATGTACTTCAGACACCTCATCTGTTCACGGGAACCGTCAGGGAAAATCTTAAGTACGGGAAAGAGGATGCAGATGATGAGGAGATAATAAAGGCCTTAAAGGCAGTCTGCGCCTATGATATAGTGATGAAGATGGACAAAGGTCTTGATACGGATATCGGAGAAGGAGGAAGCAGCCTGTCGACCGGAGAGAGACAGCTTCTGTCATTTGCAAGAGCGATCCTTGCAGATCCGAAGATCCTTATCCTTGATGAGGCTACCTCATCTGTGGATACAGTGACCGAAAAAGTGATACAGGATGCGATAAAAACAGTGATCAAAGGAAGGACCTCCTTTGTGATCGCGCACAGACTGTCTACCGTCGTGGACGCCGACATAATACTGGCCGTAAAGGACGGAAAGATCGTGGAACAGGGAAATCACAGGGAACTCATGGAAAAGAAGGGCTATTATCATACGCTCTACATGAGCCAGTTCATAGAGGCATCACTTAACGGGTAAATGTGGTACAATTAGCATGATATGATGCGTGGGCGTCATCAGACATTAAAAGGAATTATATGGAGAAGATTATGAAAAGAATTGTATGTTTGGATCTTGAGGGAGTGCTGGTCCCCGAAATATGGATAGCATTCTCAAAAGCCAGCGGGATCGATGAACTGAAGAGAACAACAAGGGATGAGCCCGATTATGACAAGCTCATGAAATGGCGTCTCGGTATACTGAAAGAGAACGGACTGGGTCTTAAGCAGATACAGGAGACCATTGATAAGATAGATCCGCTTGAAGGAGCTAAGGAATTCCTTGATGAGTTAAGGAGCCTGACACAGGTGATCATCATATCAGATACTTTTTATGAATTTGCAGGTCCTCTTATGGCAAAGCTTTCGTATCCTACACTTTTCTGTAATTCTTTAGAGGTATCGGATACCGGAGAGATAACTGGCTATAAGATGCGCTGTGAAAAATCGAAGCTTACGACTGTAAAGGCACTTCAGTCGATGGGCTTTGAAACGATAGCCTGCGGGGACAGTCATAACGATCTTGCAATGATAAGGGCAGGGAAGGCAGGTTTTCTGTTTAAGAGTACCGAGAAGATCATTGCAGACAATCCGGACATTCCAGCTTTTGAGACTTTTGATGAGCTGCTTTCGGCCATAAAAAAAGAACTTTAGGGAATGAAAACGATCATGATATCCGCACTTACAAGCGGAAGCGGAAAAACAACCATTACGGCAGCTCTTCTCATGCTCCTAAAAAGAAGGGGTTATGACGTTACGGGGATAAAATGCGGCCCGGATTATATAGACCCTTTGTTTCATAAACTGATCACGAAAGATGATGAACCGGGCGGTCAGAACATAGACTTTTTTTTACAGGGAAAAACAAAAGCCCTTAAGATCTTTGAGGGAATAGATCATGACATGGCTGTCGCAGAGGGAGCCATGGGATTTTATGACGGGATAAGAGGCACAAGCGGAAACAGCGCTTATGATATAGCTGTGTCTCTTGGCATTCCCGTCATTTTAATTGTAAAACCCGGAGGTTCGAGCCTGACTCTTGCAGCAATGATACGCGGCATCCTTGATTTTAGGAGCCCGATGCCGGTAAAAGGTATCATCTTAAATGACTGCAAACCCTCTCTCTATGAGCATTTAAGGCCGGTCATTGAAAGGGAGTGCGGGATAAAAGTTTTAGGATATGTCCCTCATATTGAAGGCGCGGTCATAGAGAGCAGACATCTGGGTCTTAGGCTTACGGATGAACCAAAAGATATCATGAACAGGTTAAGCCTGGTTTCTGATGCGATAGAAGAGCATGTGGATATGGATCTTCTTATGGAGATCTTTAGTGATGTTTGTGACTGTGTGTCTGAAGGACGGAAAAAAAGTGCAGAGAAAAACGGGAAAAATGACGGCCCGGAGAACAGTGTCAGGATAGCGGTAGCCTACGACAGGGCGTTCTGTTTTTATTACAGGAGTTCGCTTAATGCGCTTAAAAAAGCAGGGGCAGAGCTTGTGTATTTCAGTCCGCTAACAGATCATAAGCTTCCCGATAACATACAGGGATTATATATCGGGGGAGGCTATCCGGAGCTGTATCTTAAGGAGTTAAGTGAAAACAAAGAAATGCTTTCCGATGTGAAAAAAAGAGTTGAAGAGGGTCTCCCGTCAGTTTTTGAATGCGGAGGCTTCATATATCTGCATGAGCAGGTCTTTGATCTAAGAGGGGAATCCGAATACGGCATGGTAGGATTTGTCAAAGGGAAAGCTTCCTGTAGCGGAAGTCTAAAAAACTTTGGATATAAAAATATAAGGTTGAATTCTTCCGACGATAATATGCTCTTTAGGCCGGACGAGCAGATACCCGCCCATGAATTTCACTACTATGAAAGCGATGCAAACGGAGACGATCTCATTGCTCTAAGACCAAAGATCTCAGAGGCTGTCTGTCTGTCAGACCGCAAAGAAGAAGAAAAGGGATCTTTGTTTGGGTATTCAACCGGTTCGCTTTATGCGGGTTTTCCGCATTTGGAGTTTTCGGGAGAGATACCGCTTGCAGAAAGATTTACAGAGAGAGCGCGTGAATATGGAAAAAAGAGATGATTACGAATACCTGAACAGGATACTTAAGAAGATCCCGAAAACGAGCGAATATGCAAGGCTTCAGTGCGAAAAAAAATGGGACCGGCTTGCAAAACCCATTCATTCACTTGGTGCATTTGAGGACATGATAAGCCGGATCGGCGGCATCCGGGGAAATACAGGAATGAATCTCGATAACAGAGTACTGCTCGTATTCTGCTCCGATAACGGTGTGGTAAGCGAGGGAGTAAGCCAGTCGTCAAACGAAGTCACTGCGAAGGTTGCAATGTCGCTTGCGAAAGGGATGAGTACGGTATGCAATCTCGTAAAGGGCAATAACATTAAGGTCGTTGCCGTTGATATGGGAATAAAGGATAAGAAAGAGCTGTGCCTTGAGAAAGATCTGAACAAGATCTTAAAAGGAAAGAAGCGCATACTTGACAGGAGCATATCCGCCGGAACACAGAATATTGCAGAAGGTCCTTCGATGAAGAGAGAAGACTGCATAAAGGCGATAGTAAGCGCCATAGATATTATCGGTGAGCTTAAGAAATACGGATGTAAGATAGTACTTACAGGGGAAATGGGCATAGGTAATACCACAACATCTTCCGCCATAGCTTCGGTTCTTCTGGATCTTGACCCGGCTCTTGTAACCGGAAGAGGAGCGGGTCTTGACGATGAGGGCTATAAAAGAAAAATCGAAGTCATAAAAAGGGCGATAAAGATCAATGAACCGAAGGCTTCCAATCCGATAGATGTCATCACAAAGATCGGAGGATATGATATAGCAGCACTGTGCGGTACGTTTATAGGCTGTGCATATTACAGGCTTCCGGTCATCATTGACGGTTTTATTTCATCGGTTGCCGCTCTTCTTGCCGTGAAGCTTAAAGAAGAGTCACGATATGTGATGATAGCAAGCCATATGTCAAAAGAACCTGCCTGTAAGATGATATTTGAGGCATTAGATCTCTCTCCCGTGATAGATGCCGGAATGCATCTTGGAGAGGGAAGCGGTGCAGTGATGCTCTTATCTCTTTTAGATAATGCGATAAATGTATATAACAGCGGTCACAGTTTCAGACGTCTCGGGATAGAACCGTACGAAAAGGAAAACAGGGCGGATAAATGCTGATACTTATAACAGGAGCCGCATCCGGCGGAAAAAGCAGATATGCGGAAGACCTTGCCTTAAGCCTTCCTTTCGCGCACAGGATCTATCTTGCCACAATGGAAGATAAGGAATACAACAGAGACCGGATAGACAGGCACAGATCGATGAGAGAAGGAAAGGGCTTTGAAACTGTTGAGTGTGAAACCGATATTTTAAGATCATCGGAGAGGATCGGTAAAGACACGCTTGTCCTTTTAGAAGATATCCCGAATCTGCTTGCTAATGAGATGTTTTCAAAAAAAGAGGGGAAAGTCCCCGGATACCGGATGGAAAACAGTATGGAGATCAGTGAAAGGCTCGGCAGGGAAATAATAACTCTTTCCGAAAAAGCCGGTACATTTATCGCGGTTACGGGAGAACTTTTATCGGACGGTAATGTATATGATGCGGAAACAGAAGGATATTTAAAAGCGCTTTCCCGGATAAACAGGATGATCGCACATGAGGCAGACAGTTTTTTCGAAGTGGCAGCAGGCATAGGGATACAGCTTAAGGGAGGTAACTGAATGAATATTTTCGGCGCTGTGGTCACGGCTTTTTCCACATACTCAAGTATTCCGATGCCTCAGATCAAATGGGATGAAAAGAACATGCGCTATAGCATGTGTGCATTTCCTCTGATCGGAGTATTTATCGGAGCATTATCGTGGCTTTTCTGTATACTGAATGAAAACTGTATACAGTCGCCGTTCTTAAAGGCGGTCATGCTGGTACTGATCCCCGTGTGGATCACGGGAGGCATTCATTTAGACGGGTTCATGGACACGGTGGATGCCATCTGCAGCAGAAAGGTAACGGATGAAAAATACACCATACTGAAGGATCCGCATATCGGTGCTTTTGCAGCGATACATCTTGCGGCACTTATCCTGTTCGAACTTGGGATATTCAGTCTGGCCGGTAATATGAAGCCTGTAATGTTTATTCTCATATATGCTTTCAGCAGATGTCTTTCGGGTATTGCCGTAGTGACGTTTCCGGTCTGCAGGAAGAGTTCACTTCTGTTTGCTTTTTCGGATTCGGCGGATAAAAAACCCGTACGCATCATACTGGCTGTTATGGGTGTCATACTGGCCGTCATGATGAGCTTTACTGGAATAAGCGGTGTCATCACGGTCATATCGGGGCTTCTTATGTTTGCATGGTACCGTGTGAGATCGATGAAGGAATTTGAGGGGATTAACGGGGATATGGCAGGCTGGTTTGTATGCCTTGCAGAAGCCGTAATGTTTGCAGCGGCCATTCTTACAGAGACTGTGATCCTGCACCTTGGATAGGGGCGGACACATTGGCCGCGGGATAAGCTGCAAGGACACCATGACATAACAGCAGGAGGCTTTTAGGGAAAGATCATGATACTGATTACAGGTGCCTTATATTCGGGAAAAAGAGAATATGCACATGAAAACTACGGTGTTTCAGAGGAAGATTTGGGAAAAAGCTGCGTATTTGAAGCACAGGAGCTGGTACGTGACCCTGAGAAGTATCCTGACTTAAGTGTACTGTGCGGACAGCTTTCAAAAATGAAGGTGGTGACAGTCTCGGAAACCGGTGCGGGCGTGGTTCCTGTCGGTATAGACGAAAGGGAATACAGAGAGAGAGCAGGAGTGCTTTCCCAGATGCTTGCAAAAGAAGCAGAGACCGTAGTGAGAATGATATGCGGAATACCCCAGATCATTAAGGACACGAACAGATGATTTATAAGACACTTAGCCTGTTAGCATTTATAACTGCTTTTGTCCTGGATCTCTTTGCCGGTGATCCGGAGTGCCTTGTACATCCGGTCGTGATGATCGGAAGGATGGTTTCGGCTCTTGAAGATCCCTGCAGAAGGATATTTAAAGATGATGAAAAGGGCAGGAAGAGTGCAGGAAGACTTATGACGGTAACTGTCCTGTTTATTACCCTCTTTTGTTCTGTTACACCCTTTTTTATCCTGCACAGGATACATGACAGGATCTCGATCATCCTTCTGTTTTTGATCGAAGCGTTTTTCGGGTTTCAGGCCCTTGCCGTAAAAAGCATGATAACGGAGAGTACCGGGGTATATAACGCCCTTAAGGAATATGAGAACCATCCCGGCAGCTCTCTTACAGCTTCAAGAAAGGCTGTGGGAAGGATAGTCGGAAGAGACACGGAAAACCTTTCGGAGGAAGGGATAATAAAGGCAGCAATAGAAACCGTGGCCGAAAGCTTTTCCGACGGTGTGATCGCACCGATGCTGTATCTTTCCATCCTTGGAATACCCGGAGCGTATTTCTGCAAGGCAGTAAATACAATGGACAGCATGGTGGGTTATAAAAACGAGAGGTATCTTGATTACGGAAGGACCGCCGCAAAGCTTGACGATCTTATCAATTTCATCCCATCAAGGCTTGCGGCACTCTTAATGATACTCTCCGTATTTCCCAAAAAAGATGATATGAAAAATGCATACAGGATATGGAAGAGGGACAGAAGGAAACACGCAAGCCCCAATTCGGCCCAGACCGAATCTGTTATGGCGGGGGCTCTGCATCTTAAGCTTCTCGGGGGAGCATACTATTTCGGAGAGTATTATGATAAACCCTTCATCGGAGATGATGACAGAAGTCCGGTCTGTGAGGACATATTAAGAGCAAACAGGCTGTTTATAAAGGCATCTTATACAGGATTTTTCTTCTGTCTTCTGATAAGATTCCTGATACTGCTATTGCTTACAGTATAAAAGCCGTATCGGAGTCGGGTTTATCGTAAGGATCTGCGGAGCTGGAGAGTGGAAACATGCATGGCGGTGATATTACAGGATATGAAAAAAAGGGAATAAGGATAGACTATGATTTTTCGGTAAATACCGCCCCTTTTGGGATGCCGGATAAGATAAGGGATGCTCTTTACGGATACATTAAGGGTGAGGGACTCTCAAGATATCCGGATCCATACTGTCTTAAGCTCAGGGAAGCGCTTGCGGAAAAGCTTAATGTTAATATTAACTGCGTGGTCACAGGAAACGGATCATCAGATCTTATCTACAGACTCGTTAAGGCTTTGAAAAATGCGGATAACAAAAGACAGGCTCTGGCGCTGATAGCTGAGCCTGCATTTTCCGAATATGAAAAGGCACTTTCCGAAGAAGGATATATAACCGATCATTATTACTGCAGCAGGGAACACTCATTTTGTATCAGGGAGGATATATATCACCACCTTGAAGAAAATGACTACAGGATCGTCTTTATTGCCAATCCTTCAAATCCGGCAGGTACTCTTACGGATAAGGATACCCTTCTTAAGATCCTTAAGATATGTGAGAAGAGAGATACTTTTCTGGTACTTGATGAGTGCTTTATGGGATTTGTGGAAAAAGAAGAGGATCACAGCCTGATAAATGAGATAAAGAACCATAAAAGGCTCATCATTCCAAGCTCCTTTACAAAACTCTACTGCATGCCTGATGTAAGGATCGGATATATGGTCTGCAGTGATGAGACATTATCTGAAAGTGTACTGAATACGGGACAGCCATGGGCTGTTTCGGGATTATCCCAGGCTGCGGCAAAGGCTGCACTGTCATTGTCAGACGACGAATACAGGCTTGGGATCGTAAGGCATCTTAAGGATGAAAGAGATAAGATGAGTAAGTTTTTATCGGATCAGGGAGCATGGGTATCCGGCGGACAGGCCGATTATCTGATGTTCTATCATCCGGTGGAAGGTCTTTTTGATGCGCTGTTAAAAAGAGGTATACTGATAAGAGACTGCAGCGATTACAGGGGATTAGGCAGAGGATATTACAGGATCTGCATAAAAACGGGGGAAGAGGATCAGGTATTTAAGGATGCATTTACGGAGATAATAAATGGCACATAATATCATGCTGCAGGGAACCATGAGCGGTGTCGGAAAGAGCCTGATGACCGCAGCCCTCTGCAGGATCTTTTTACAGGACGGATACAGTGTTGCTCCTTTTAAGAGCCAGAACATGGCTCTTAATTCCTATGTAACAAAGGACGGACTGGAGATGGGAAGGGCACAGGTATTGCAGGCTTTTGCCTCGGGAAAGGAGCCTGATATCAGGATGAATCCGATCCTGTTAAAGCCTTCCGATGAAACCGGAAGCCAGGTCATTGTCAACGGCAAGGTAAGGGGAGACTATAAGGCAGGTGAGTATTTCCGCTTAAAGGAAGGGCTTAAGGAGGATATACTTAAGGCATATGAGAGCCTTGAGAAAGAAAATGACATAGTAGTCATAGAGGGTGCTGGCAGTCCTGCAGAGATCAATCTGAAGAAAGGGAAGAATTCATCGGTCGACAGCCCTGATATCGTAAACATGGGGCTTGCAGAAATGGTCGATGCTCCGGTGATACTGATCGGGGATATAGATCCGGGAGGAGTATTTGCGCAGCTGTACGGAACAGTCATGCTGCTTGGTGAGGATGAAAGAAAACGGATAAAGGGAATATTCATAAACAAATTCAGGGGAGACAGGACCCTCCTTGAAGGGGGATTGAGACAGATAGAGGATATCACGGGGATCCCCGTACTGGGCGTTATCCCGTATACAAAGGTTTATCTTGATGAAGAGGATTCGCTGTCTGAAAGACTGAAGAGGGACCGGCACGACAGACTCATCGATGTTGCCGTTATACGGATGCCGTTTATTTCAAATTATACGGATCTTGACCCGCTTGACAGATCACCGCTTACGGGTGTGCGCTATGTTGACAGGGTAGAGGATCTGAAAAGACCTGACGTGGTGATACTGCCAGGCAGCAAGAACACGGTCTCAGATCTTAAATGGCTCAAAAGCTCAGGAATAGCTTCTTCGATCAGAGCTCTTTCGGAGGATACCATGATACTTGGTATCTGCGGAGGCTTTCAGATGCTTGGAAACAGCATATATGATGAAAAAACAGGTGAGTGCGAAGAAGGGCTTGGGCTTCTTAACGTAAAAACGGTATTTAAAGACAGCGATGAAAAGGTAAGGAGGCTTTCAAAGGCCAAGATACTTGACGGGATCTTTAAGGATCTTTGTATAGAGGGCTATGAGATACATATGGGTATGACTGGGCCTGATGAGAGATCCTGTAATGATGCTTCAGAAGATACCGGAAAGTGTGCAGATGAATGCTTTTGTATGAAAGATGACGGAAATACCGACGGTTTCATTAAAGGGGACATAATCGGGACATATATCCACGGACTCTTTGATAACGGAAGCCTGATCCCGGTACTTGAGGATCATATCCTTAAAAAAAGAGGGCTTAAGAGAGAGATGTTAAAGACCGCTCCTATGTATACGAAAGAGCCCGAAGGAAAGGTTAAGATCACGGATCATAACCTCTACAGGGAGGAACAGATAGACCTTCTTGCGGATACGGTAAGGAAGAATGCCGATATGGATGCAATATACAGGATAATGGGATTAAGAGGATGATAAAATGTCAGGACTTGTGCACTTATATTACGGGGAAGGAAAGGGTAAGACGACCTCGGCTGCAGGTATGGCTCTGAGAGCGATAGATGCGGGATACAAGGTTTTTGTTCTCAGATTTTTGAAGTGTTCCGGATCCGGTGAGGTAAACATTCTTAAGTCACTGGGGGCAAAAGTATATGACGGAAAAACAGTGGATGGCTTTACCTCTTCAATGTCGGATCAGGAAAGGGAAGTAACCAGACAGAGACAGGATATGCTGCTTAAGCAGATTTTTGAAGAGGTATCCGAGCTGTCGGTAAATGGAATTAAAACCCTGATAATACTTGATGAGCTGACTCAGGCGTGCAAAAAAGGTCTTGCGGACGGAAAGCTTGCAAAAAAATGCATAGAGGAGAGGCCGGACGGAACTGAGATAGTGATAACGGGGAGAGATCCAGAGGAATGGATGTTTGAGATCTCGGATTATATAACCGAGAACGTAAACAGAAAGCATCCCTATGAAAAGGGTATCAGGGCAAGACGGGGCGTGGAATACTGAAATACCGGTATTGTAAGGGAAAATGCAGGTAAGATCTGAAGGAGCGGAAGATGAAATACAGACCTGATGAAATAGAAAAAAGCAGCATGGAAATAATAGATGAGGAGCTTATAAAACGTGGCTGCAAGAATGTCACCGATTCGGATGAGATGACAGTCATAAAGAGAGTGATACATACAACCGCGGATTTTGATTATTATGAAAATCTCTGTTTCATAAACGATCCCGTAAAGAGAGGGACAGAGACGATAAAGGGCGGAAATGCAACGGTCGTTACGGATACAAATATGGCTCTTGCAGGCATCAATAAAAGAGCACTTGAAAAGAACGGATGCGAAGCGGTCTGTTTCATGAATGATGAAAGGATAATAAAGATCTCTGCCGAAAGAAACATAACAAGGGCCGCAGCCTCAATGGAGCATGCCGCAGCATTGTATCCTTCAGGGATATATTCTATCGGAAATGCTCCCACGGCACTTTTAAGTATAGGAGAGCTGATCGGGGAAAACAGGATAAGCCCGGCGCTTGTCATAGCGGTTCCCGTCGGCTTTGTAAACGTCCTTGAGAGCAAGGAATATATAAAAGAGATATGCGAAAAAAAGGGTATTCCGCTGATCCTTTCAGAGGGAAGAAAAGGCGGGAGCACGGTAGCTGTTTCCGTTGTCAATTCGATCCTGTACATGGCAGGTGATATGACTGATCCGGCGGGGAGGTGCTTTAGTGGCTCTTGATGTTTATGTACAGTCAGCAGGAAGAAAACTCAGATGCGGATTCACCACGGGGACCTGTGCGACTCTTGCCTGTCTTGGTGCGGCAAGGGCACTCTTATACAAAAATGATGAGAAGATCCCCTTATCGGTAATGACACCAAAAGGCATCAGGGTCGAGGTCATCCCCAAGGAACTGCTCTACAATGAAGAGGAGCAGACAGGCATATGCTCGGTCGTAAAGGATGGGGGAGATGACAGGGACGTTACAGACGGGATTGAGATATTTGCAAAGGTTAAGTATACCAAAGAGCATGATCATATAGAGATAAGAAGCGCAGAGGGCATCGGCACTGTCACAAGAGCAGGCTTAAGTGTAGAATTGGGGGAGCCTGCTATCAATCCTGTTCCGAGACAGATGATGGAGACAGCCGTAGATGAGATCAGAAGAGAGGCCGGATATACGGGAGGTCTTATCTGTACGTTAAGCGTTCCCGGAGGAGAAAAGGCGGCAGGCTCTACCTTTAATGAAAGACTCGGGATAAAGGGCGGCATATCCATAATAGGTACCACAGGGATCGTGGAACCTATGAGTGAAAAAGCCTTTTGCGATGCCGTATGTTTAGAGATTGGCCAGCTGTCTAAAGAGGGAAACAGGGATCTGATACTATATCCCGGCAATTACGGAATGGATTTTACGCAGAGTCTTGATCTTAATGATATCCCATCGGTCATGTGTTCAAACTTTATAGGCGATGCAATAGATGCGGCCATAATAGACGGATATGAAAACGTGCTGCTCATCGGACATGCGGGAAAACTCGTAAAGCTTGCCGGCGGCATCATGAATACCCATTCAAGGATCGCAGACTGCAGGATGGAGCTTATAGCGGTTCACGCGGCAATGCACGGAGCAGACAGGGATGAGGTAAGCAGTATAATGGAACAGCTTACGACCGATGCGGCTTTTGAGGTAATAAAGACCCGGGATGAAAAAGACAACACCGGGATATACGATGAAACCGTCAGGTCCCTTCTGGAAAGCATCCAGTATCATATAAACGAACGGATCAGAAAAGACAGGGCCGGTAAAGAAATAAAGATCGGTGCCGTGCTGTTTGCGGATCAGAACAGACTTATAGGTGTGACAAAAACGGGACAGGAGATACTTAATGTATTCGGTAAGGATCTGAGACCCTGACCGGATCAATGAAAATGATGTCATAAACATACGGATCGGGAGAAAAGGATGGTACATTTTGTCGGAGCAGGTCCCGGAGCAGTGGACCTGATAACGATAAGAGGAGAAAGACTGTTAAGAGAGGCAGATGTTATAATATATGCGGGAAGCCTTGTAAATCCTGCACTACTTTCTGTCTGCAAGGATGGTGCGGTGATCCATGACAGCTCACTCTTAAACCTTGATCAGATAATTAAGATATGCGCTGATGCGGAGCGTGAAGGAAAGAATACGGTCAGGCTTCACACAGGTGATCCTTCGATCTACGGTGCCATAAAAGAGCAGTTTACTGAGCTTGACAGACTGGGGATCTCCTATGATGTAACTCCCGGTGTATCAAGCTTTCAGGGGGCAGCAGCATCCATAAAGGCCGAATATACTCTCCCTTTGGTGTCCCAGTCGATAATTATCACAAGACTTGAGGGAAGGACAAAGGTTCCCGATGCGGAAAAGCTTAATAAGCTTGCTTCCCATGGTGCATCCATGGCTGTCTTTCTGTCGGCGGGCAATATAAAGGGAGTCGTGGAGGAGCTGTTAAAGGGTGGCATTTACACCAAAGACACCTGTGCCGCTCTTATATACAAGGCTACCTGGCCGGATGAAAAGGTCATTATCACCACGCTTTCAAAGCTTTCGGAAAAAGCGAAAGAAGCGGGGATCACAAAGACCGCTCTTATACTCGTGGGAGATTTTCTGACCGATAATAAAGTCGTGGAAAGATCTAAGCTCTATGACAGAGATTTTTCAACAGGTTACAGAAGAGGAAAGAAACAGGGAACGGGTATATTATCATTTACCGATGAAGGTCACAGACTTTCGGAAAGGATAAAAGAAGGTCTGATATCGCAGGGCTATGACAATATCGTATCGGTAAAAAACAACGGAGATACTGCAGTTAAGGAATGGATAGGGAAGTCTTTTTACGATGTGGAAAATATCATATTCATAGGTGCCTGCGGGATTGCCGTAAGAATGATCTCTCCCTTTCTTGAGAGCAAGATCTCGGATCCTGCGGTCATAGTGAGCGATGAGAAAGGGATCAACGTGATCTCCCTGCTTAGTGGTCATATCGGAGGGGGAAACAGTCTTGCAGAAACAATTGCCCATATTACCGGAGGAAATGCGGTGATCACTACGGCGACCGATATAGAAAACAGATTTGCGGTCGATGTCTGGGCTGAAAAAAACGGGATGTTCATTCAGAATCCACAGCGTATAAAAACCGTATCCGCAAAGCTTCTTAAGGATCAGCCGATAAGCATAAGATCCGAATATGAGATAAGAAAAAGAAATATACAGGGTGACCGGGACAGTGAGCTTATATGCATAAATGATGAAAAAGACCCGCCTGATATATACATAGGCATACATGAAGGCGGTGGTCAGAGTCTTAATCTTTGTCCTAAAACAGCAGTACTTGGTATTGGCTGTAAGAAGGGTACAAAAAAAGAGACCATAGAATCCGTTTTTGCCGATTTTTCGAAGGAGAACAGAATACTTCCGTATTGCCTGATCTCAGCTGCTTCCATAGATCTTAAGAAAGATGAGGATGGGATAAAGGGATTCTGTAAGGATCACGGACTTGCCTTTAAGGTATACAGTAAGGAAGAACTAGGTGCGCTAAAGGGAGAGTTTACCGGCTCTGAAATGGTAAAAGAGGTAACGGGCGTTGACAACGTCTGTGAAAGAAGTGCTCTTAAGTCAGCCTGTGAGTATGATGTTAATGCAGAGGTACTTGTCAGAAAATATGCAAAAGACGGGGTGACCTTTGCACTCGCTGTGGTAAGGAAAGAGTTTGAATTATGATGAAGGGAAATGTATTTGTTGTGGGCACAGGCCCCGGAGACATGATGGATATGACATACAGGGCAAGAGAGGCACTGTCCCTGTCTGATCTGATATGCGGATATCCCGTATATGTCGACCTGATAAGAGATCTGTATCCGGATAAGGAATACTATGTATCCGGTATGGGACAGGAGCTTGAAAGGTGTGAATATGCCTTAAGGTATGCACAGACCGGATGTAAGACGGTATCGGTCATATCAAGCGGTGATTCGGGGATATACGGAATGGCAGGTCCCGTTCTTGAGCTGTCCGAAAGATACGGGGATGTGGAAATAGAAATTGTCCCCGGGATCACTGCTGCGATATCTGCAGCCTCTGTTTTAGGGGCTCCGATAATGAATGATTATGTTACACTGTCCCTGTCTGATCTGATGACTCCCTTTGATGTCATCATGAGAAGACTGAAGGCAGCGGCGGAAGGTGATTTTGTGATCTGTATCTACAATCCGATGTCAAGAAAGAGAAGGGATCATCTAAAGATAGCCTGCGATCTGTTAATGGAGTATAAAAGCTCCGATACGGTATGCGGATATGTCCAAAATATCGGACGCTCCGGAGAAAATGCAGGGATCTTAAGCCTTAGGGAACTAAGGGATATGGAAGCGGATATGTTTACGACGATTATTGTCGGATCGGCTGATACATACAGTAAGAACGGAAGGATGATCACAGGCAGAGGTTACAGGGTCTGATGAAGAGACTGATCTTATTCGGAGGAACAACAGAAGGGTATGATCTGTCATATCTGCTTGCAGAGGAAGGGTATGATGTGACTGTAAGCGTGGCTACGGATATCGGAGCCGAGCAGTACAGGGATCATGATGCGGGTATGCCGGGTCAGCGCATAAGGACGATACAGGGAAGAAAGAACAAAGAAGAGCTTGAGAGCCTGCTTTCGGAATATGATGCCTGTATAGATGCAACACACCCCTATGCCGTAGAGATAACCCGTAATCTTAAGGAGATATGTGAGAACAGGGGGATGCCCTGCTACAGATACATAAGATCCGAAAGATCGGATCAGGCTGTCAGGTATGAACAGCTTCTGAAAGAGTCTGAAAGGTTCATACAGGTATCATCTGCGCCAGAAGCGGCAGAGTATCTTAAAGATAAGCAGGGTAACATACTGATCACCACAGGATCAAAGGAGATCGGATGTTTTGGCGGCATAGATAAAAAACGGCTGTATATAAGAGTGCTTCCGACAGTTGAGAGCATTAAAGCCTGCGAAAGCATTGACCTTCCTCACAGGAATATCATAGCAATGTGGGGACCTTTTAGCAGCAGTTTAAATGAGGCACTGATAACGCAGTATGACATAGCCTATGTAGTGACCAAGGAAAGCGGCACAGAGGGTGGCTATGATGACAAGCTTTCAGCTTCATATAACAGCGGATGTACAGCCGTTGTGATAAAGAGACCGGAGGAATCCGGAATGACCTTTAAGGAGATAAAAAATGATCTATCTGACCGGTACGGGAATGGGAAATCTGACGGGAGCGACTGTCTGCGCCCTTGATGCGATAAAACGCTCAGAACTTCTCATCGGGAGCAGACGGCTGGCTTTGGAGGCGGGGAAGATCTATCCGGAAAAAAAGATATATTCCGCAAACCCGGATCCTGAGAGCATGATGGAGATCATCAGAAAAAAATGTGACATAAACAGTACAGATATCTCGATACTTTACAGCGGCGATACGCTTTTTTATTCCGGAGCTTCCAGAATGGCGGAATATCTCGGTGAAAGGGATATACCCTTTGTTATCCTGCCGGGAATATCTACCTGCCAGTATATGGCTGCAAGACTTGGCAGATCATATGAAGGTTGGAATCTTTTGTCTTCACACGGAAGAAGTATAGATATCGGTGGCGAGCTTATGAAGAAAAGTCCGCTTTTTCTGCTTACTTCCGGAAAGAAAGATTGTGAGGTTATCCTTGATGAGCTGTCAGATACAGGAATAGAGGGGATAAGCGTTACAATTGCGGAAGATCTTTCCTATGCTTCGGAAAAGATCATAAAGGGTGAACCGGCCGGGATAAAAAAGGCCCTGTCAGGATCAGACGTTGAAAATGACGGAAGCGGTCACGGTCTTATTGCCCTGCTCATAGATGCACCAGTGCCGTTAACAGCCTCAGGTGCCATAGAGGATGATGCTTTTGTAAGGGGAGAGTCCCCGATGTCCAAACAGTACGTAAGATCGATGATACTGTCTCTTCTTCGGATAGATGCGGATGATATCTGTCTTGATATCGGAGCGGGAACCGGTGCGGTCACGATCGACATGGCAATGCATGCAAAGAAGGTATACTCGGTTGAATGCATTGATGAAAGAACAGAGCTGATAAAAAAGAACATTAGGAAATTTAAGGCCTATAATGTCAGCGTGATCAAAGGGGATGCGGCAGACATCCTTGAGGATCCTTCTGCAGCTTCAGTGGAAAACGTGACAAAGATCTTTATCGGAGGAAGCGACGGCAGGCTGTCAAAGATCTTTAAGCAGATAAATGAATCATTTCCGAATGCCGTGACCGTATTTTCTGCAGTATTGTATGAAACACTGTCTGAAGGCACCAGAGCACTTGATGAGCTTGGTATGGATTATGAGATCATGCAGCTTTCCATCTCAAGGGCTAAGGGCTCTGATCACGGACATATGTTAAAAGCCGAGAATCCGGTATATCTTGTAAGGGCAGGACGGTTTCAGGGAAATATCCCGGGGGTATCTTGAAAAACCCCTGACATAAAATTATGATAAAGAAAACAACAGGAAAGAAAGGCGGTTATCATGGACGTAAAATTAAAGGATCCAAAGGATTGTAAATTTGATGCGGTATCACTCGGAGAGATAATGTTAAGGCTAGATCCCGGTGAAGGACGTATCAGAACGGCACGTTCATTCAGAGCATGGGAAGGCGGCGGAGAGTATAACGTCATCAGGGGACTTCACAAGTGCTTTGGCTTAAATACAGCGGTCATTACAGCTTTTGCGGATAATGAGATAGGTCTTCTTATGAAGGATTTTATCGAGCAGGGCGGTGTTGATACTTCCCTTATTTACTGGAAGAAAACCGACGGGATAGGGCGTATATGCAGAAACGGTCTGAACTTTACGGAAAGAGGCTTTGGGATAAGAGGCGCCGTAGGATGCTCAGACAGGGCTAATACTGCTATATCACAGGCTACTCCAAAGGACTTTGACTTTGAGTATATCTTCGGTACGCTTGGAGTACGCTGGCTGCATACCGGTGGCATCTATGCGGCACTTTCAGAGCAGTCCTGCGAGACCGTCATCGAGGCCATAAAGACAGCCAAGAAATACGGAACCGTGATATCCTACGATCTTAATTACAGACCGTCCATGTGGAGTGCCATCGGCGGGATAGAGAAGGCCCAGGAGGTTAACAGGGAAGTCGCAAAGTATGTTGATGTAATGATCGGAAACGAAGAAGACTTCACTGCCTGTCTCGGATTTAAGATCGAAGGAAATGATGAGAACTTAAAGGAACTGAATATTGACGGCTACAAAAAGATGATCAGCGAGGCCGCAAAGACCTACCCCAATTTCAAGGTCGTAGCTACCACTCTTCGTACCGTAAAGACCGCAACCGTAAATGACTGGAAAGCGATCTGTTACGCTGAAGGAGAGATCTATAAATCAAAAGAATACAACGGTCTTGAGATAATGGACAGGGTCGGAGGAGGAGACTCCTTTGCATCGGGTCTCATATACGGTCTCATGACAACGGGAGATCCTGAAAAAGCAGTGAATTACGGAGCGGCACACGGTGCGCTTGCAATGACCACACCCGGGGATACCTCCATGGCTTCGAAAAAAGAAGTGGAAGCCATAATGGGCGGAGCCGGAGCAAGAGTAAAGAGATAACAGACCATAAGAAAAAATACGGAGGAAGATCAGATGAGTGACGGATTTTGGGAAAAGCTTGAAAAGGTGGGTATCATACCCGTTGTGGTACTTAACGATGCAAAGGATGCAAAGGATCTCGGAAATGCACTTATGGAGGGCGGACTTCCGGCAGCGGAGGTAACCTTCAGGACGGATGCAGCTGAAGAATCCATTAAGATATTAAGTGAGAATTTCCCTGATATGCTTGTGGGTGCGGGAACCGTGCTCACAACGGAACAGGCAGACAGAGCGGTTAAGGCGGGTGCAAAGTTCATCGTGGCGCCGGGTTTTGATCCCGAGCTTGTAAAATACTGTCAGTTAAAGGGTATCCCTGTATGTCCGGGAATACAGTCTCCTACTGAGATCACGGGAGCGATAAAGCTTGGTCTTGATCATGTGAAATTCTTCCCTGCCGAGAATTCGGGCGGGCTTAAAATGATAAATGCCATGGGGGCTGCCTTTGTAAACATGAAGTTTATGCCCACGGGAGGCATAAATGCGTCAAATGTGACCGAATACCTGAAATCCCCAAAGATCTTCTGCTGCGGCGGCAGCTGGATGGTAAAAAAAGACATGATAGCCGAAGGAAGATTTGACGAGATAAAGGATCTTGTTAAGGAAGCAGCTGAGATAGTAAGGACGGCAAGAGGATAAGAGGAAGTATCAATGAACGAAAACAGACCGGGTGTATCGCCTAATTTCAGATATACCGTAAGGCTTATTGTGGGAGGATATCTCCTTTATACCGACTATTCTGTATTTGATTATTTTATGTCATTAACAGGGTGGGAAAAGATCGCTCTCGGGGCAGTGCTCGTTCTGTTTATCGTTGCGGGAGTCTATCTGATAGTAACATCTCTTAAAGAACTCATATCATCCGGTAATAAGAAGGATCAGAGCAAAGCTTTAAGTGATACGGAGATTGCCGGAATACAGGAAAAAACTGAGGATCATGATCTGCCGGAGAGCGCTTCGGACGGATCTCTGCAGGATAAGGATCAGACAGACAGTGAGGAAGATAAAGGGGATTGACCGGGATGCTTAATGTATATATTGCAGACGATGAAGTCTGGATAATTCTCGGAATAAAAAAGATGCTTGAAAAGATCGATGTTGATTCCTATGTGGTCGGGACTGCAAACAACGGACTGACTGCAAAGGAAGAGATAGGCCTGTTTAAGCCTGATGTGGTCTTTACCGATATCAGGATGCCGGGACTTTCAGGGCTTGATCTGTTACAGGCAATACCCGAGGTATCTCCGGATTCAAAGGTTGTAATAATCACCGGATTTGCCGAATTTGCATATGCCAGGGAAGCGGTACATAATCATGCCTATGATTATCTGTTAAAGCCGGTAAAAGAGGAGGATCTTGCAAGAGTCATGACCTCCATTATGGAAAGCTTCGGTGAAACAAATGATGAGGAGAGTAAGCCTCCGGTGTCTGATAAAATGATCGACAATGTTATCTCAGACATAAGGGAGCATTATACGGAGGATATTTCCCTTACATCTCTTGCAGCAAAATACAATATAAGCACGGGGCATCTGAGCAATATGATAAAGGAGCATTTACAGGTCAATTTCTCGGATTATATAGCCTCCTTAAGAATACAGCGGGCCAAGGAACTGCTGCGTGACGACGGCTATTCCATACAGGAGATAGCGGAGATCGTCGGATATAACGATTATTTTTACTTTACAAAAGTATTTAAAAAGATAGAAGGAATATCACCCAGTAAATACAGAAAAAACATATGAAAGCAAGAAATCTTACAAAAAGCGAGCTTGAAAAACTGATAGCTGATGAAGTGAACATATATGCAGATACCAGAGTTATCGTAAAAGCATCGATGGCCGAGCGTATTTTTGTAAAAAGAGTGTCCTGTTCAAAGCTCCATCCGAATCCCGATGACGAATTCAGTGATCCTAAGATAGGGCCGAATTATCAGATCGTTTCATCTTATGTACAGGCGATCAAGCATGCTGAATTACACGGAGACGAGCCCTGGCTTGATGATCCGGTGATCGTGGAAAAATCATTTCCGGACGGATATCTTCTCTTAAACGGTCATCACAGATGGGCCGCCTGCAGGATGTACGGAAAGAAAAGGATACGCACCAAGATAGTGAATCTGACTCAGCAGCAGGATATCGAAAAGATGTTAAAAAGTACGGATTATTCAAAACGGGCTGCACTCGATCTTGAAGAAGTTGTTTTTTCCGATAATGAAGATCTGTGTGAAAAGCCGCTTAAGTTTCTGTCGGGATTCTCTTATAAAGAAAGGCTGAGGTTAGGGATACCGGCTCTGTTCAGATATCTGTCATCGGAAGGATATGATATCTGGGTCTATTCCAATGAGTATTATTCCTTTGATTACTTAAGACACCTGTTTGGCAAATATCATGCGGGGGTTACCGGAGTCATCACCGGAGTCGGGAGAAAGACAAAATCCTTTAAGGAAACACGCTTACAGAGAGAAAAGCTGTTTGAAAGCAAGTATTCGGAGACGCTTCATATATCGATCGATAATATAGTAAGAACAAAGAGATCCGGTGAAGAGCCTGAAGTGTACGATATAAAGGACACGGATAAAGGATGGTACAGAGAGGCCGTCGATATTGTCAAGGGTATGACAGATCCTCTGCCTGATGATAAAAAGGAATGATCCTATGGCAAAAAAGATTGATAACAGCAGGATGAGGGTGTCCTTTGATCTGGATGAAGTGCTGTTTGTGTCTCCGTCAACCCATAAGACGGAGCCGCCGCTTTTTTTTCCCTTTAATCATATATTCAAAGAGAGGCTGAGACTCGGTACGCCCAGACTTATAAGGAGACTGCAGGAGATGTCCTATGAGGTATGGGTCTATACCTCGTCCTTTCGCACGGAGAGATACATAAAGTTTCTGTTTTTAATGTACGGAGTAAGATTTGACGGAATAGTAAACGGCTACAGACATCAGGCCGAGGTGCAGAAAGGTCATGCCCAGACACTTCCGCAGAAGCTTCCGAGCCGGTACAGGATATCGCTTCACATAGATGACGAGACGATCATCTGTACAATGGGAAGGCAGTACGGATTTAACGTATACCAGCTGGAAGCACAGGATGATGACTGGGAGGAAAAGATCGTAAAGCGGGCTGAAGAGATCAAAAAAAGAGAGTTTGGAGGGAACTGATAGGATGATACAGAAGATACGCAACAGCCTGTTACTGCAGTTTATCTGTATTATTTTTGCAATTCTCGTTGTTCTTTCAGTAACGCTCTTCACATCTTTTATCTATGTCAAGGATACAACCCAGAATTATGCCATGACGCTTGCGGACAGTCTTCTGCGCCAGGCGGACAATGCGTTAAGCCTCTATGAGGAGAGCCTAAGATACAATGCGGAGTCACTATGTCAGTTCATGATCATGGATGATATGGACCTGGTCTCAAGCGATGCCGGAAAGGCAAAGCTTTCATCGTATTATACCCAGGTCGCACTTAAAAACAGAGAGATCGTATCGGCTGTCATATTTGACAGTGACCAGAATGTACTTGTATCCATGGGAAGATCGGTGGTACTGTCAGAGAAACAGACTTATCTGAGAAAAGAAGCTGATCTGGATGCGGACCGGTATTATCCCGATGATGACAATTATTATTACGCGTTCTATTATCCTGTCTACAGCGGAAACGGATCGAACACAAAGCAGCAGGGCATGTGCGTGTTCATCCTGGAACCGTGGAGGATAGAGGGAACCTTACACAATATCCTCAATGCCAACATGGTAGCCATTCTCTTAAGTGATTCCAAAAATCTGGATCTGTCCTTCCGCGCATTTGGCGATGTGCCCGCGGATCTTACCATGGAAGAGCTTAAGTATAATGATGACTATGTATACAGGGAGGGTAACTGGCAGAACGGAATAAGGATAGCAGTTGCCGTTTCGGTATCGGGAAATACTTCCGGAAGCAACGCGATACGAAACATGATACTGCTTGCTGCCATACTGACACTTCTTTTCATTGCGGTAATACTGTTCTTCTCGTATTACCAGATGGCAAGGCCGATACATGCACTGGACAGATTTATCGACAGCTCCATCAAACATCCGGAACGCAGGCTTCACTTAAACCGGACCGACGAGATTGGTACGGTCGCGGCAAGCCTTGATCATATGCTTGATGAGAACCAGAGGATGATCGAGGAGATTAGGGAAAGCAAGATCCGCCTTTATGAGACCGAGCTTGCCCAGCAGAAGATGGAGATCCTTGCATACCGTAATCAGATCAATCCGCATTTTCTCTATAATACCCTCTCCTGCATGAGGGATATGGCGCTTATCAACGATCAGGACAATATCGCGGAGATGGCCATGGCACTGTCTGATATATTCAGATATGCGGTCAAGGCCAGCAATATTGTGACCGTCGGTGACGAAGTATCCTATATCAACAAATATGCACTTATCATTGATTACCGCTTCATGGGTAAGATAAGCATTACAACGGAAGTGGAAGATCATGTCCTTAAAAAGCCTATGATCAGATTTTTCCTGCAGCCTTTGGTTGAAAATGCAGTGTTTCACGGACTTGAGAGCAAGATGGACGACGGTTCGGTCGATGTCCGTATTGATAGCAATGACGATGACGAAACCGTGGAGATAACCATTAAGGACGACGGATGCGGGATGGATGAAGAGACACTTGAAAATCTCAGAGACCAGCTTAAAGATCCGAAGGAGAATAACGGTATCGGGCTGTCAAACATCGTACAGAGACTGCGCCTGTTCTACGGAGATGATTATACATTCAGTATTGAAAGCCGTGTGAATGAAGGAACCGTAATACATGTAACCGTGCCGGATCATATAAAGGAAGCATAGGTCATATCTGTTGCAATAGTCCTCAGATATGCCTGCTTTTGTACAAACTGCGCAATAAGAGACCATATCGGAAGACCAAATCCAAAAATATTACCAAAACACCGAAATTTTTACATTTTTTTTTGTGTATTATTGCCATAAGATGTAATCGCTGAGAGTACTCTAATACATATTCAACTATTCAACAAACGGACAGGAGGTATATTCTTTATGAAAAAGAAACTGATTTGCGGTATACTCAGTCTGGCAATGGTATTATCAACACTTGCCGGCTGCGCAACCGTAGCAACCACTACTGCACCTGAGACAAAGGCAGATGACAGTACAGCAACAACCGATACAGCTGATACAGCAACAACAGCTGACGGCGACATCAAGATCGGTGTATCGATCTGGAGTTCAACCGACGTACTCGGTTCACAGTGTAAGCTCATCCTTGATGAGGCTGCAAAAGCACTCGGTGTTCAGGTTCAGTATGTTGACCAGGGACATGTATCGGAGAAGGTTACGGCTTCTGTAGAGCAGTTATGTGCAGCAGGATGTCAGGGAATCATTATCTGTAACTCATCAGATACAGAAATGGCATCAGCAATCAAGACATGTAATGACAACGGCGTTTATCTTGCACAGTTCTTCCGTATAATCAGTGAGCAGAACAGCCCTGACATCTATCAGGCAGCTGTTGATTCCGAGTATTATGTGGCAGCAGTTCATGAGAACGAGCCCGAGAACGGCGAAAAGCTCGTTAATATCCTTCTTGAGAAGGGTGACAGAAACATCGGTCTTATCGGCTGGGAGCAGGGTGATGCTACATGGCTTGGAAGACTTGAAGGTTACACAGCAGGCGTTGAGAAGTGGAATGCTGAGCATCCCGATGATCAGGCAACTCTTTCTGAGCCTCAGTATGCAGGAACTTCTTCAGAAGGCGGCTCAAAGGCAGCAGAAGCTCTTATGAGCGCAATCCCTGATCTTGATGCACTTATTCCCGCAGGTGGCGGCGGAGATCCCCTTCAGGGTGCTATCGCAGCTGTAGAGCGTGCAGGAAAGACAGATTCCATCGATATCGTTTCAACAGACTTCTTACCTGATCTTGGTGAAAGACTTGCCAACGGTTCAATGGCAGGAGAATCAGGCGGACATTACTGTGATCCTCTGTTCGCATTCATGGCTGTTTACAATGCTATAAAGGGCAACTACTCAGGATTCGGCGGCAAGTTCGAAGACATCAAGTTCCCTTATCTGTATGTAGCATCTGCAGATGACTATAAGGATTATGAGAAGTACTTCGTAGATCAGCTTCCGTACACCGACGAAGAACTCGTTGAGATGTCAAAGCTTGATATGGAAGGACTTAAGGCAGCAGCAGCAGCTCTTTCAATAGAGGATGCAGCGGCAAGATCCGGTAAGTAATCTTGATTTCTGGGGCCGGTATCGACAGACGGTACCGGCCCTGTTTTGTTTATCAGTCCCTAATAGGTGAGGTAAATCGGTATGAATGCATCAACTGAAAAAGCCGGAAAAAAGATGTCGGGTCAGGTCAAAGGCTACCTGTTGCTTATTATTCTGGTCATAATCTCCTGGGGTATCTTTAAGATAATCACCCCCAATAATTTCGGATCGCCGAAGAATCTGCTCAGTTATTTTGAGGCTTCCCTTCTTGCGGCAGTGGGCGCAGTAGGCTTTTACTTTGTAATGGTAATGGGAATGTTTGATTTTTCCATAGGCGCCAACATCATGCTGTCAGCGATCGTAGGCTGCGTATTTGCATCCCGTTTCGGTCTCGGATATTTCGGTCTTATCATCGGCGCGATCCTTACGGGAGCCATAGTAGGTCTTTTAAACGGAACCTTCTATGTTAAGTTACGTATCCCCTCAATGATCGTTACGACAGGTCTTGCACTGATCTATGAATCGATCGCCAATTATATCGCAGGGGGTGTGGAACAGACACTTCCGTCGGATCTGAGGGCGTTTGGACAGATGCCGGGCAACCTGATCCTTGCGGTGATCGCTTTTGCGGTAGCATATCTGCTTCTTAACTATACCAAGATAGGTACCTATACCTACGCAATAGGAAGCAATGAGTTCGTTGCGAAGAATATGGGTATAAAGGTCAACAGATATAAGATACTTGCTTTCATAATAAGCGGTGCGTTTTTAGGGGTCATGGCTGTTCTTACGATAAGCTACGGTTCCTCAATGGTAGCCGTTACCGGAATGGCCTCCATGAGCCGTAACTTTGTACCGACCATGGGATGTTTCTTCGGTCTGGCATTCAGAAAATACGGAATGCCGATCCCCGCGATCATCATAGGAGAATTTGTCATCAACATAATCTTCTTCGGATTCATCGCGCTCGGAGCACCTACAGCGATCCAGGATGTTATCACCGGATTTGCTCTTCTTATTATCGTTACGCTTACAACCAAAGTTGCCAAGGGCGAGATCGTTAAGTAGGGGAGGAGACAGTCATGAGTGATATCAGATTAGAGGTTAAAAATGTCAGCAAGGCATTTGGAATAACAAAAGCTTTAAGTGATGTATCCTTTAACATTAACAAAGGTGAGATACATGCACTGATCGGTGAAAACGGATCCGGCAAGTCAACTCTTACGAATTCCCTTGCGGGTATCTATCAGAAGGACTTGGGATCATTTATACTCGACGGCAAGGAGATCCATCCGGTAAATCAGGTGGAAGCGAACAATGAGGGTATCTCGATCATCGTTCAGGAGCTTGGAACACTTGACGGACTGACCGTTGCAGAAAACATCTTCCTTGGGCATGAAGATGCTTTCGTAAAGTTCGGTATAAAGAACACAGCTGCCATGAACAAAAAGGCAGGAGATCTTCTTAAGGAATACGGATTTGACCGTATCAAGCCTTACGATATGATCGAAAACTACAACTTTGAGGACAGAAAGCTTGTGGAGATCGTAAAGGCTACCTATTTTGATCCGAAGATCGTCGTAATTGACGAAACGACTACGGCTCTTTCAAGAGAAGGTCGAGAAGAACTCTACAAACACATGAAGAGGATAAAGGAATCGGGAAATACGGTTATATTCATTTCCCATGACCTTCCCGAAGTGCTCAATATGTCGGATTCGATAACGGTGTTAAGAGACGGGATATACATTGATACCGTAAAGAGCTCCGAGATAGACGAGGACGGGCTTAAAAAGCTGATGGTCGGACGTGAAGTGACCGGCGGATATTACCGTGCCGATTATGACGAAGAGATATCGGATGAAGTAGTACTGAAGGTTGAGAATGTTACTGTTCCGGGACTTATCTCTAACATAAGCTTTGAGCTTCACAAGGGCGAGATACTCGGATTCGGCGGATTGTCGGAGTCGGGAATGCACGAGATCGGAAAGGCCTGCTTCGGAGCTTCTTTTGACAGGGAAGGAAAAGTCAGTCTTGCAGACGGAACGCAGATCAATGACATTCCCACTGCCATAGCTCACAGTATGGCTTATACATCAAAGGACAGGGATAACGAGTCTTTGGTAATGAATCAGAGCATTAGGGACAACATCTGTCTTCCTTCTCTTGATGATCTTGCAAATAAGGCTCATATGCTCAGTGATAAGAAGCTTAAGGAATTTGCGGATAAATATGCTGCTACGATGTCGACCAAGATGCAGAGCGTCGATCAGTTCGTATCGAATCTGTCAGGAGGAAACAAGCAGAAGGTCGTGCTCGCACGCTGGATCGGAAAGGATTCGGATATACTGGTGCTTGACAGTCCTACCAGAGGAATAGATATCAAGGTTAAGCAGGATATCTACCAGCTTATGGATAAGATGCGCAAATCCGGCAAGTCTATAATCATGATCTCGGAAGAGCTCATGGAATTAATAGGTATGTGCGACCGGATCATAATCATGAAGGACGGTCAGATCAATGGCGAGCTTAAAAGAAGTAAAGATATGGATGAGAATACTCTCATCGCAAAGATGGTATAGGGAGGGATGAAGATGGATAACAAGGAAGTAAAACAATTCTCCGCGACCGATGCACTGAAAAAACAGTCGATCATCAACGTGGTCCGTTCCTCGCTCCCTATAATAGGTCTTATAGCGGTGTTCATCGTTTTCAATATGCTTACGAAGGGCGGAATGTGGAACAGCAGAAAGCTGATCCTCAATCAGATCTATGTGGTAATGATATCAGCGACGGGCGTATTTTTCATAATGTCCATGGGAGGTCTGGACTTTTCACAGGGATCGATCCTTGGAATAGCTTCGATCGTCGTATGTAAGCTGTCAGGTGTGAACATGCTTTTAGCTGTTTTGGGAGGAATAGTTGCAGGTGCTGCGATCGGTGCCTTTAACGGTTTCTTCTATGTCAACAGAAAGATCAAATCATTCATAGTTACGATATGTACGATGTTCCTCTTCAGAGGTTTTATCAAGTATATGGCATCCAATTCTCCGGTTGCCGCAAGTATGAAGGTATATGATTACGATACTACCGGGATCAAACTTGGGATCACTGTTGTAGTGCTTGGCGTAAGCTTTGTCATATTCCGGTTTACGAAGTTCGGGATCAACTTAAAGGCTATCGGTGCAGGTGAGAAGGCGGTTAAATTCGCAGGAGTCAGAACAGACAGGGTTAAGTTCCTTATCTATGTACTTGCAGGTGCCATCACCGGACTGGCTGCATTCGTAAATATCGTAAAAGTAGGATCAGCGACGGCAAATGTCGGCAACCAGCTGGAGACACAGATACTTATAGCTCTGGTGCTCGGAGGCATGCCGATATCGGGTGGTGCCAAGGTAAAATTTGAGAATGTCATAGTAGGTTCTCTCCTGTATATCGTGCTTTCAAACGGACTCATAATGATGGGTCTTACCACTCAGGCGATGCAGCTTATACAGGGTGTTGTATTCCTGATCTTTGTTGCGGTATTTGCGGACCGTGAGAGTCTGTCGGTAATAAAGTAAAAGATCGTATAAATAAACTGAATAGATCAATAGTGTTGTATGAAAAAATGCCCCCGGTCTCCGGGGGTATTTTATTTAACAGGGTAGATTTTTTCTATCCGTCCGTTAACCCCAAAAGCCTTAAAACCTTGAAAATTATGAAATGCCGGTAACAAGCGGGCCCCAGGTCCTTGAAATGCTCAGGTCTGATGCTGCCACAGCTGATATTCCGGTAATGTTCCTTACCGGAAAGGACGACAGGGAAAGCCATTATGAAGGTGCTTGCCTTAAGACCCGTCGGATATCAGCTTAAAACAGTGGAGAAGGATCAGCTGAGAGAGAGCATAGCAAAATTCTTTGCTTCGCAGAGAAGGAAAGTGTAAAGCCGCACGGGAGACAAAGCGGCTATATCATATATTGCTCAATATGGATGACAAACTCCCTGAATCTGGGAAGAGAAAATGAAAGCTTTCCGTAGGTCTCCGTATTGATTAGCCCATTTTCCCTGAGTTTTTCCCGGTATGGAGAGAACTGGTTCTGTTCCATTCCTGTCTTATTGCGGATATCCTTTACTGACATGTCTGAACTGTGCGCGATTGCCTGCATAATGAGTTTTTCTTTTTCCGTCAGATGATTCCAGATGGCCTGATATGAACCCTCAAACAGCAGAGTATCAAGTGATCCAAGAATACCTTCATCTGCCGTGTCTTTTTTTGATTCCCATAACAGTGATCCCAATAGCTGAAAGGCATAAGGATAGCCCATTACGATCTTTGACAGTGTTATAGCCTTATCCTGTGTTATGGAAAGGATTTCCCGGTATTTTTCCTCGATCATCAGGTTGCTTAGTCCCGCAAGCTTTACTTTGGGAAGACGCCTGATAAACGTTCCGTTTTTGGAATTGGAGAGAGAACTGAAATTTTCCGGCAGGGATGTCATTAACAAAAATACAGGCAGATTTTCTCCTATAAATGCCTGATAGGAATGAGAGAATACCTTGATATTCTTAGTGTTGGAGGCTTCATCTATAGCGATCAGCACTCTTTTTTTCCTTTTTGCTGCTTCCTTTAACATCCTGCGGAGCAGGGTTTCATTATCCGAAAGAGAACGAAGAATGATCCCTCCGCCAAATCCGGCAAAAGATGCGTTTATTCCGGTTATCTTTTCATCTTTCAGGGAGATGAATTCCGAAAGCTGACTGATCGCAGATGAATAAAGATCGATATCCGGATTGAGGCGAAGGACATACCAGTCTTTTTTTTCAGCAAAATAATTCTGTATGGAGGTCATGAGCACTGTTTTGCCGCAGCCTCGCACACCTGTTATAACATAGCCCATAGATATCGGCCTTTCGCTCTCAAATGCTTCAGTTATGATCCGAGTTTCTTCGTTTCTGGGGATTATGGATTGAGGTTTCATACCGAATATTATGGTAAATGGATTGCTGTTCATGGATTTCCTCCGGGTGTCAATAATTATGCTTGTCAATAACTTATTATAGGTTTTAAAATCTATTATAACTTACTATACTTTACTATAGGTTTGAAATAATACTATATCTTACTATAGGTTTTGTCAAACTGAGATGACCTGTACAGTACCAGCTTTTGTTGAAATGTATTGAAAAAGGTCAGATTTCCTGATATCTATAAGAGTAAGATTTGTTCGAAGGGATTTGAAGGATCATGAACATAGAAAGAATAATCGAGATCGTAAAGGAAGCAGGGAATATGATGATGGGCGCTAAGCGTCCGAAGATAATGGAGAAATCCGGACATTCCAATTTCTGTACGGAGACTGATGAAAAGATCCAGGCTTTTCTGATGGAGAAGCTTAAGGAAGCGGCGCCTGATGCAGAGTTTCTTGGAGAAGAGGACGGTCAGGATGTCTTTTTATCCAAGATGAGTAACGGCTACTGTTTTGTGATAGACCCGATAGACGGGACCTCCAATTTTATATATGAATACAGACCCTCTGTTGTATCCGTAGGTCTGTTAAAAGACGGTAAACCGTATATGGGTGTTGTATATAATCCCTATGATGATATGGTGTTCTCCGCTGTATCCGGACAGGGTGCCTATATGAACGGAGAGAGGATAATGTCTTCGGATGCACCTCTTTCGGAATCACTTGCCGTATTTGGTACTGCACCGTATTATACGGAGCTTTTGGACAGAACATTTGATATAGCAAAAAAGCTGCTTCCGCTGTGTGTTGATATAAGAAGATCCGGGACAGCGGCATGGGATATGTGCTGCGTAGCACTGGGAAGGTGCAGCCTTTATTTTGAAATGAAGATACAGCTGTGGGATTATGCGGCAGCAGCTCTTATAGCCATGGAAGCCGGATGCTGTGTTACGGATATCTCCGGTAATCCGCTCTCATTTACCGGAGGCACCTCGGCACTTTGTATGGCAAGGGGAATAAAGGAGATCCCGGATTGTTTCAGATGATCTTTTCATATCGTGTGCTGTTTACTCCCCTGCTTTTGTAAAGGAGACAACGGTTGCGTCAAAGTATTCGTCGAAATACTCTCCTTCGTCGATGATCATCTCCGATACGGATTCATCGATATGTACTTTGTTCATGTAATGATGGCCGCCGTAGAAGAGCTCACTGTCCTTTGCTGCTAAGGGTGTAGCCGTTCCGCCGCCCGCTACAAATCCATAATAAATGATCATGCCGTTTTCATCATATCCGTACACATCGGCTTCAGTGGATGCCATGTTTCCGTCAAGATTATCAAAGACTGTTTCATCTCTTGCGATAAGAAGCGCATCATGATCCTTATCCATGTCGGCATAGGCATAATATGAATCTTCGGAGAGATAGCTTATGATCGTATCATAGCTGTATATATCCCATGTAAGTGAGTCGATGATACCTGCAAGATGATCGGATACTTCTATATTCATCTCTTCGTCGTCTCCCATATGACCCGTAAGCTCAAAGATCAGAGCCCCGTCCATATAGTCACGTCCTATGGCAGTCATATACAGGCCTGATCCGCCTCCTTCGGGTTCAAGAAATGCCCAGTATCCGGTGGCATATTCAGCTCCGGGGAAGGGTGCTTCGTAGTACTCAGTGCTGTCTCCCCATGAATCACCAAGCTCCTGTATGGCTTCCTTACCCCTGTTTTCCACGGTATAGGTCACGGTTATCATATTGGTTCCTGCCGATTCACCCGTGTAGACTATATAGACTTCAGGTCCGTTCGGAGTGATCTCAAATCTTTCCGGATCATATTTTATGTTCCAGCCGTTTGCATCGTTATATTCACTGTACTCCGGTATAATGGGATCTTCCCCGGAATTGAATTCATCGATATCAGATACATCATTTTTAGATACGGTATCAGTATCTTCCGTGCTTTCAGCAGGATATATATTTACATTTACCACTATGCATCCTGTCAAAAGCATTCCGGCACAGACTGCAGCCAGTAATGAAGCTATGAGGTGTTTTGTTTTGACCATTTTTCAATCCTCTCAGGTTGTATATTGTATCGTTTAACTTAAGGCATGAGCCCTTACGCAAAAGAAGTATGCAATGTCTTCCATTTTATCAGCTTAATATGAGTCCAGAGTCCGTATATACCCAGTGTGATCACTGTAAGCAGGAACCATTTTATCCAGTTGCCGAACAGCCCGATCGCTGTACCGTGAAAGTGAAGCCTGTGGCCGTTTATAACGGTATGCTTGATCTCCCAGTTGTATAGCATTGTATATGACCAGGGAAGGCAGATCCCGAGTGTTATTGTCGTAACAAGCATTCCTAACAGAGTGTATCCTATAAGCTGCAGCAGTCCGCCGTCAAAATATGATTCAACCTGCATTCCCGATTCGGTATGTGTATGGGCAACTCTCCATTTTTTGAGCTTGATGCCAACCCAGAATCCATATATTCCGCATGTTATTATCGTAAGAAGCAGCCACTTGATCCAGTTGCCAAAAAGACCTATGGCCGTGCCGTCAAAACAAAGTCTTTCTCCGTTTATAACGGTATGCTTTGCTTCCCAGTTATATACCATCGTATATGACCAGGGAAGACAGATCCCGAGCGTTAATACAGTCACAAAAAATCCAAGGATCCTGTATCCTGCGAACTGTAACAGTCCGCCGTCAAAATATGATTTTTCCATAATCTGTAGAACTCCTTTTTCTCTATTTCTTATACCACTTCTGCGCATCTTCCTTAAACTTTGCATGTGAATCCCTGTCAAGGTAGAACATATGCCCTGAAGGATAGTAGGTAAAGCTTAAGTTGTTAAGTCTTGAATCATCCAGAAATACGTGATCATATACCCATTCAGATCCAAAGAACGGTGTTGCTCCATCGTAATAACCGCAGAGTACCCATACCTTTAAGTTGCTGTTAGCGGACATGCAGTCGTGTACTATCTCCTCCTGTGCAAGGAATTCATTGTCACTGTCAAATTCCCACCGGTAATTAACATCTAAAGAGAGGGGGATGTAAGGCGTGTCTGTACTGAAACCGAGATCATCCACCATGTACTGGTTTACTGCTGCTATAAGAGGCATATCTATGTCAAAAGTTGATGGATCACTGGTACCGTCGTAGATCGATCCGCTTGTCACAGGACCGGTATAACGTCCGTCATAACGCCCGACTACAAGGTGCTGATCCTTTAACAGTTCCCTGCTGTACTCATCAAGATCAAAACGAAGATTATGATCAAGGACAAAAGCCTTTGTAAGCCCGGTATATTCAGCTATTTTCCCTGCGATCTCATCCTTCTTGTCAGCAGATAGACTGCGTCCCCTAAACAGGGCAACGACGTATTCTTCTGTGACAAAATTTCTGACTTCATCAAGGAACTCTTCAAGCTTCATGTTCTGATATTTATCATCAAGACGGTTATGATACCAGGCATCTGCCGCAAAGGTGGGAAGGAAGAATGCATAAGGCATGTCATTTCCGTCTGTAGATATCAATGATAGAAAATCATTTACGGAGGATATGAGCATAAGACCGTTAAGTCCCATGGAGTATGCATCCGCAAGATAACTGCAGATCCCGACAGCTCTTGTCGTTCCATAGGATTCGCCTGCTACATATTTAGGCGAGCTCCAGCGTTTGTTCCTGTTTATATAGAGTCTGATAAAATCTCCGATAGTTCGGATATCGTCCTGGTATCCGATGAAATAATCCTCATCCTCATCGGGAAGAGCACGGGAATAACCGGTTCCGACAGCATCAATGAACACAAGGTCTGTCAGATCAAGGACCGAGTTTTCATTATCCGTAAATACTGCGGGAAGCTTTGTAGCATGTCCTTTCTCATCAAGCTCCATGCGTTTGGGTCCCATGAAGAGGAAATCCGTATAATAGCTGGCACTGCCCGGCCCTCCGTTAAATGTGAAGGTAATGGGACGTTCGCTTAAGTCCTCTACACCGTCACGTGTATAGGCTATGAAGAAGATCTCACACTGTTCACCTCCGGTCTCAACGATCATGGTGCCTGTTGTTGCCGTATAATCAATGGTCTGTCCGTTTAAGACCATGGAATGCTTTGTTGTGACAAGATTGTCTCCGGCTGCTCCTGTTTGCTCCATGAGATCCTCAGTTTCCTCCGGAGCCTGCGTAGCATCCTGAGTCTGAACATCTTCCGGTATCTGTGCATCATTTTCATCGGCAAAAACGGGAATTATAGCAAGCGATAAAAGGATGCCAAGCACCAGTATAAATGACAACGCCTTTTTCATAACGATCCTCCTTATGATAGAAATCTTTACTGTATATCAATGAACGCATTTAACCAGTCTGTGTGCCATCTTTGATGTATTACGGTACACATATACATATACTATCATACTTCGCTTCCAATATGAAACGAGGGATTTACGGATGAATGGATATTCTTTTGAAAGTGCGGATATGTTATTATGAGAAGGTCAGAAGGTGTTCATCTTTAAGGGAGGATCAGTCATGAGCATAAAAAGAATATTGTCTCTTATCATAGTGTTAAGTCTGTGCGTTAATCTGACCGGATGCTCATTAAGATCCGTAAAGGATACGACGGGACAGACAATAAAGGATATAGAAAAAAAGGCTGAAACCGTAAAGGATGTCGTGACGGACTGGTATTCGGAACTTGGCCTGCAGAAATTTAAGGATGGCTGGGATTATTCGATAAAATTCATGGGAGATAAGTATTCCGAGGTAATGAGCAGCGAATACGCATCCCGCATTGAAACAGCACTGACGGAGCTTAAAGAATACCTAAGCTCCACTTCGGGTGCAAAGGAGCTGACACCTGAGTATATACAGGGACTGGCGGATAAATGGGTTACCGACACCTATAACGGAGCAAAGGACGGAGCTTCGGAATATGTAACAAAGATCATCGGTGATTCATCCGAGGCAGCTGCAGAATATTTTAAAAATGCCTGTCTGAAATATTATCAGGACTACGACAGTAATACCTCCGAACAGGCGGAAATGCTGCTTGAAGCATACAGACTGTACTGTAACGGATTGACTGAAAATGAGATCCTGCCTTCCCTTGCAGAATATATGGATGAAACAGGCTATGATCCCGATATGTTTAATTATCTTTTATCCGCAGCCTTTGATGGTCAGGACAGGATGATCCCGGAGGATATGCTTCCCGAAGCGATCTCCTTCCTGCAGGGAACGATCAGTGTATTATCCGAAGCGGATAAAGATTTCGATCCCGACGAAGCAAAGGCCTGCCAGGACGTTCTTGAAGGATTGAAGGAAAGGCTCTCGGATCCGGAAAATGCAGGCTCAGAGCCGTTAACATATGAAGAGGCACAGGTCATTGCTGAGCTTACAGAGGACAAAAGCTACAGCCCGGAGGATTTCGGAATACCTCTTTCCTCAATTATAAGTCCAAAATTTGTGGTAAAACAGGCTCTCGGAACAGAGATTGACGATGAGGAGCTTGATACGGTACTGGCAATCGGTCCCGATATCTTTTCAATTATGAAGGAAGCTGCAAAGCTCGGTGAGATCGATGATGAGGCATTAAGAGAAAACGGAGTTGAGGGTACGATAGCGTTAAGCGAGGGATTTGTGGAAGGCTCAGTAAGCAGAGTGGCTACAACACTCTGTTCATCCGGTGTATTGGGTCAGGATCTTAAAGATGCGGATCCTGAAGTTGTTGCAGCACTTACTGTTATTGTGATCGAGGCTGCGATCCACGGTTACGAGCTGTCGCAGGGAAGGATATCCCCTGATATGTACGGAAACATCATGGCTGAAAGACTCATGGGTTCGCTTTTGTCACTGCCGCCCGGAGTATTGTTAAAAAACATTCTTCCCGCAGCACACATAGTAATGGTTGCAGGATGCATGGCCGGAGGAATGCTTGCGTGCATAGGAGTCGGTGAAGCAAAGACAGCCATGATGGATATGGTGGACGGAGGCGGCTTTGAAGCTTTAGTTCCTGTAAAGGCTACAGAGACCATGAGCATAGCATCGGATACGATAGCATCCTTAAATATCAAGGATCAGCTCTCATCATTCAGCGATACTATAGTATCGACAGCAAAGGACGGATATATACAGGTTTCCTCTGCGGTGTCGGGTAAGTAAGATACAGAAAAAAACGGGCAGATAAGAAAACGGCAGAGATCGTATTCAGAAAGGCAGGCAGATCAGAATGACTGAAAACATTACAGTATTCACACAGAACAGCATAAGGATAAAGAGCAGTTTAGGGAACATATACATAGATCCCTTTAAGATGAATGAAGCACCGAAGGATGCCGCCTTCATCCTGATCACGCATGATCATTACGATCATTTCTCACCTGAGGATATAAAGAAGGTTTGCTGTGAAGACACGGTGCTTGTTGTTCCTGAAAAGATGGTTGGAAAAGCCGGCGAAGTATCCGGTCTGGTAAAAAAGACCGAGACCGTAAAGCCCGGGATAAGTAAGACCATCGACGGGCTTGAAATGGAGACTGTTCCTTCATATAACAATCTGAAGCCTTTTCATCCGAAGAGCGCGGGATGGGTAGGATATATCCTTGTGATCGAAGGAAAGAGGATATACATCGCAGGAGATACGGATGCAACAAAGGAAGCAAAGGCCGTAAAGTGTGATGTCGCACTGGTCCCTGTCGGAGGCACATATACAATGGATGCAAAGAAGGCCGCAGAGCTTGTGAATGAGATCCGTCCTGAGGTGGCAATACCGGTGCATTACGGCGGCGCTGTGGGAAAACCTTCTGACGGAGCCGATTTTGCCGGATACGTGAAGGCACCCGTTAAGGTTGAGATAAAAATGGGATGATGTGGTATAATCTGAACAATACAGTGCGAGAAGCAGCTGTAATGATTAGGAGGGTAAAACATGCTTATAGTAACAACTGAAACAATTTCCGGACGCAATATTGAAATGATCGGAGTGGTAAAGGGCAGCACTATACAGACCGTCAATGCTTTTAAGGATATCGGAGCAGGACTTAAGACTCTTGTTGGCGGAGAGCTCGGAAACTACAACAAGATGATGGAAAATGCGAGAAATATCGCTACCGAGCGTATGGTTGAGGAAGCAAACAGACTGGGAGCTGATGCTGTAGTCTGCATGAGATATGCAACTTCAGCCGTTATGCAGAGTGCCGCAGAGGTTATGGCATACGGCACAGCGGTTAAATTTGTGTAGACGTATAAGCTCAGATAACGGAACCGGCCATCTGGCCGGTTCTTTTTTTGGGCCGATAAAAATCGACTAAAAGTCGAAAAAGTTCTTGACAGACATCCGGGTGTAGTATAACATAAAAACCGACCGATAGTCGAAAAAGGAGAAAACGATGAGAAAAGGTGAAAAAAGAAAGCAGGAACTCTTACAGATCGCATACGGAATGTTTATATCACGCGGTTATGAAAATACGAGCGTAGATGACATCATCGAGGCAGCAGGGATCGCAAAGGGTACTTACTACTATTACTTCGAGAGCAAGGAGCAGACACTTGAGGAAGTGATAGGGATGATGATAGATCAGGAAGCAGAAGCAGCAAAGCGGATCCTTGAAGCGGACATAACGGTGCCTGAAAAGATCATAGGCATCATAGCCTCCTTAAAGCCGTCGCAGGAAGAGCATCCGATAGAAGGAGCGCTTATGCAGCCCGAAAACATCCTGATGCACAAAAAGATCATACAGAGACTGATAGAGATAATAGTGCCTCTTCTTACCGAAGTAGTTAAGGAAGGTATATCGGAAGGGATCTTTTCCTGTGATAACATTCCGGAGCGCGTTAAGATGATGCTTGTCGTCAGCAATGAAATCTTTAATGAGTGTTCTTTTTCCGAAAACGACATTACGGTATTCATCGATATGGTTGAGAAGCTTCTCGGAGCAAAAGAGGGGACGATGAGCTTTATAAAAGATCTGATAGAAAGGGCTTAACTGATGGAACAAAACAGCAATTTCAGAAAATTCCTGCTTCTCTTTTCAGGAGAGCTCATATCGGGAATAGGCGGCGGTCTTACAAGCTTCGGCCTCGGAGTATATATCTTTAACAGGACAGGAAGCGCCGCAAGCATGGCTCTCATTACCCTCCTTGGATTCTTGCCGACCCTGGTATTGTCTGTGCCTGCCGGAGTGCTTGCTGACCGCTATGACAGAAGACTTCTTATGATGATAGGAGACGGATGTTCCGCACTTGGTGTCATTTATATCCTGGTCTGTATGATGAAAGGCGGTGCCACCTTATTTCAGATATGCATAGGAGTCTTCATAAGCGCAGTATTTTCGGCACTCCTTGAGCCTTCCTTTAAGGCAACGATCACTGATCTGCTCACAGAAGAGGAGTATTCGAGGGCAAGCGGCCTTGTCTCTCTCGCAGGAAGTGCAAGATATCTCTTTTCTCCGGTGATCGCGGGGTTTTTACTTTCGATAAGTGACATTAAGCTCCTTCTTATCATCGATATCTGCACCTTCTTTCTGACAGTGATAAGTGCTGGGGTGGTAAGATCCGGTCTCGGAACAAAAGTTACGGAAAAGAAGGAGGCTTTTTTACAGAGTCTTAAAGAGGGTTTCGGGATCCTGTGCAGCAAAAAGGGAGTACTCATTCTGGTAGCGGTATCCTCAGTGATCACACTGTTTATGGGAATGTTCCAGATACTTGCGGAGCCGCTCATCTTATCCTTTTCGGATGCAAAGACCCTGGGTGTGGCTGAAACCCTGTGCGCCACCGGAATGCTCATAAGCGGGATGATACTCGGGATAAGGGGACTTAAAGGAAATTATGTCACAACACTTGGATCCGCACTTTTTCTGGCAGGGTTATTCATGACCGGATTCGGGATCTTTGAAAATATCATACCCATCTGTATTTTCGGCTTTCTTTTTTTTGCATCACTGCCCTTTGCAAACAACAGCCTTGACTATCTGGTACGGACCAGTATTCCGGATGAGGCTCAGGGGAGAGTCTGGGGACTGGTCGGATTTATATCGCAGCTTGGATATGTGGTGGCATATGCGGTATCCGGTGTTTTAGCTGATGCACTTGGAAAAACAGGAAACAGGGGAGTCGGAAGAGGCGCGGCTCTTGTGGTGATCATAGCAGGTGTATGCCTTGCTTTTACAGCACTTCTGATCTTTTCCCGGAAGAGTATAAAGGAACTTGAAAAAACATCAGAGAATAGGAGACATTAATATGAAAACGATCGCACTGAACGAAACTGAAACAAACATTATGGGAAAATTAAAGGCTTCGGAAACAGAGACAGGAAAAAAAGAAACCGGACACTACAGATACAGACCGGTACTGTTCTTCTCCCTTGCGTATCTGTTTACATGGATATTCTGGGTACCTGCCATATTTATACCTGAAGGCCCCGCTGCTTTCCTGATGCTGTTAGGCCTTTTTGCACCTGCGGTAGTATCCACGGTATTTGTGCTTAAGTCAGGCTCGGATGTGCTTAAGCAGGATCTTAAGAACAAGATCGTGGGATTCTATAAGGTTAAGTGGTCAAATGTCATCATCGCGATCCTCGTTTTTGCGGGTATCATAGTGGCTACCATTCTGTTATCGCTCCTCTTTGGACAGTCTCTTGACCAGTTTGCCTTTACAGAGGATTTTTCCTTTACGGGTGTTGGCATAGCAGGTGCGCTTGCCAGTGTCACGATCGCTGCGATCGTCGAGGAAGTCGGCTGGAAAGGATACTGCGAAGATTCTATCGGAGAATACATGAACTGGTTCTGGGAATCTATGATCTTTGGCGCTCTTTGGGCTCTCTGGCATTTCCCGCTTCTGTTCATCAAGGGTACCTATCAGGCAGGCCTCATGGTAAATCCGCTGTTTGCCGTTAACTTCTTTGTAAGTGCGGTTCCGATGGGATTCATCATTACCTGGGTATATCTTGCAAGCGACCGTTCGATCCTTGCCTGCATGATCTTCCATCTTGTGGTCAATTTCTTACAGGAAAAGATCGCAATGACTCCGGAGACAAAATGTGTGGAGACCATAGTTGTGACGCTTGTGACCGTGGTAATCGTGATCATCAAAAAAGATATGTTCTTTGAAACCAGACATGTGGGAAGGCTGCTTGATGATCTTTCAGAGCAGCAGAAAGCGGCGGCCCGTTAACGGGAGCCGTTTTCCTCAGCCTATACGTTCATACAGTTCTCTGTATTCGGACGATGTGCTAAACAGTTCGTCGGTAACAGCCTTTATCCAGGGATCAAGCTTATCGTCAAGTGAGAAGCGTGTTGAAGCTCCTTTGGTCATGTCGTAAAAATCTGCCACCATCTGCTTTTTGCGTGTTTTATCATCGGCAGGTATTATACCAAACAGACTTCTGTAGGAAGAAGCATCGCAGGTCTTTATATAACAGGCTGCGGTGTTTCTGTATTCTCTGTGCAAAAGCTCCTTTTTCTGTTCGCTGAAGGATCCGTAATCATTAAGTCCCAGGGAAACGAGAGCTTCATTAAGGCGCTTCTTTGTCGTAATGGAAAAAAACATCGTATTTTTGCACAGATACGGAAGATTTATGCATTGAAACAGGAAATTGTCATTATCATCCGTGGTAAGGATGCCTTTCCGTCTTTTAAGGTAGCGAAGCTCATAAATCTCCTTTATGCAGGAAAGCTTTGAAAGCTCATCGGTGTCTCCACACTCCGCTATAGCGCTTTCAAGGCTTTTTAATGCCTCATCCCTCTTGTCTCTTTCCGTTTCCTTAAAATATCTATAGTATAAGCTTTCAAGTTCTTCCATAAAACGCCTCCATAGAAACATCATAGACCAGGGCGGAAAAAAAATCAAAAAAACCTTGTCAATCAGAGCGAATGGTTATATAATTCTCCACAGACAAAGGCGTCTGACAGAGGGAGTACTGTACCCTTTTCAGATGCTTTTTTATTAAACATATCAGGAGGAAATGAAATGTCATACGTTGATGAGGTTTATCAAAAGGTAGTGGAAAAGAATCCCGCACAGCCGGAATTCCATCAGGCTGTAAAAGAGGTGCTTGAGTCATTAAGAGTAGTTATCGAGGCTAATGAGGAAGAATACAAAAAGGATGCTCTTCTTGAGAGGCTGACTACTCCGGAGAGACAGCTTCTCTTCAGAGTACCCTGGGTTGATGACAAGGGCCAGGTACAGGTTAACAATGCATTCCGTGTACAGTTCAATTCAGCTATAGGTCCCTATAAGGGAGGTCTGAGACTGCACCCTTCAGTTAATCTTGGTATCATCAAGTTCCTTGGTTTCGAGCAGATATTCAAGAATTCACTTACCGGTCTTCCCATCGGCGGCGGCAAGGGCGGATCAGACTTTGATCCCAAGGGAAAGTCAGACCGTGAGGTTATGGCATTCTGCCAGAGCTTTATGACAGAGCTTCATAAATATATCGGCGCAGATACCGATGTTCCCGCAGGTGATATCGGAACGGGCGCAAGAGAGATAGGCTTCATGTATGGCCAGTATAAGAGACTTACAGGATTATATGAGGGCGTTCTTACAGGAAAGGGCCTTTCCTATGGCGGATCACTTGCAAGGACAGAGGCTACGGGTTACGGACTCTTATATATGACGGAAGAAATGCTTAAGTGCAATGGCGTAGACATAAAGGGGAAGACCGTTGCAGTATCAGGTTCAGGAAACGTTGCTATATATGCTATACAGAAGGCACAGCAGCTTGGTGCAAAGCCGGTTACCTGCTCCGATTCCACAGGCTGGGTATACGATCCCGAAGGAATCGACGTTGAGCTGCTTAAGGAGGTTAAAGAGGTAAACCGTGCACGTCTTACCGAGTATGCCGCAAAGCGTCCTTCAGCACAGTATCATGACAAGGCAACCGAGGGAACAAACCAGTGGTCTGTTAAGGTTGATATCGCTCTTCCCTGCGCTACACAGAATGAGCTTGATCTTGATGATGCAAAGACACTCGTTGCAAACGGCGTAATAGCTGTATGCGAAGGTGCTAACATGCCTACTACTCTTGAAGCTACTGAATACTTACAGCAGAACAAGGTATACTTCGTACCCGGAAAGGCAGCAAACGCAGGCGGTGTTGCCACTTCAGCTCTTGAGATGAGCCAGAACTCCGAGAGACTTTCATGGACATTCGAAGAGGTTGATTCCAAGCTTAAGCAGATCATGGTAAATATCTTCCATAATCTTGATGATGCTTCCAAAAAGTACGGAATGGAAGGCAACTATGTTGCAGGCGCAAACATCGCAGGCTTCTTAAAGGTTGCTGATGCCATGAAGGCTCAGGGTATCGTATAAGATATCGAAATACTCATTCAGGCAAGCAAGGTTGTCTGACAGAAAAAAGTGATGAACAAATGAGCCATGTACCGATTGTCCGGTGCATGGCTCATTCTTTAAATCTATATGCTGTTTTAATACGCCAGACGGCGCATTTTTCTACAGGATATTATTCCTCATCCTCGTCATATTCTTCATCATCAAAATCTTCCTGAAAATAAAGGAGTTCTTCTTTGGTAAATCCGAACAGGAAATAGTGTGAAAAGCACTTTTTCCCATCCATATCCTTTGAGCAGATATAGTTTACCGCATCATAGACCTTTCCGAAAAATGCGATATCTTCCATTTCATCAGGATCAGCTTCCGACACGTCATCGTTAAAATTAAAGCAGAATCCGTCATCGGTGATCTCATATTTATAGCCATAATATGTCTCTGCAGGTCTTGGCTCATCTTCAATGTCTATATAACCGTCATACTTTTCATCCAAAAACCTGCCGATCACATCAAGGGCATTTTTATAGTCGCCTGAAGCCTTCTCTTCATCAGCTGTTTCTGCAAGCTCGTCGGAGCTGTTAAGAAGGATGAGATCCATCTTTTTAAGTACGTCATCTTTGTTTATTCCGTCAGAGAACTGAAGGAATAATCCGGAAGCCAGAGCGATGTCTCCTTTGGTAAGATTTGCTTTATCAATGGTTTCCACAGCCATTTCCTGTCCGAAGTCTTTTAAGAAGACTTTTATTTCGGGATTCTTATTCTTCATTTCTTCAAGTTTTTTCTTTTTTTCGGCTCTCTCTTCTTCGGTCAGATCATCTTTATCAAGAGACTCTAAAATATCGGCAGCCGGTTTGATCTTTTCATTTACCGAGTCGCCTATTGAACTGGCAAGCTTGGTTAGTACCACTGCGACGCCTACGATACCGGGGATAGCCTTTACAAGTTCGTCAAGATGATCTATCATCGGATCCTTTGCGATCTTGACGGCACTGAAGATTATCTGCTTTAGGTTTTTCACTTTCATATATATGTAACCTCCTGTTTTTGTTGTTATTATAAGGATTTCCGAAAGCAGTCCCGTGATCCTTTTTTGCACAGACTATACTATCACCTTTTTAAAGGATTGAAAACGTCCTGCCTGACAGGAGGCCCGACAGGCTTTATTTCATTATTTTTTTACTTCTTTTCTCTGAACATTTTATTGATTTTGAGTATTTCCGTATATATAATGAATCACGTGTACGGTCGTGTTTTTCATGACCGGTGTTGCGGATAAGGTATATGAAAAAGACACAGCATATAAATCGGAGAAATTAAATGCCGGATAACAATTCAAACAACGGAAATAACGGAAATAACAGAAACAACGGAACAGGCGGCGGAAAGGGGCCCAAGAACAAACAGACCTTAATGATACTGTTTATAGCATCCCTCCTAACCCTTTTATTTCTGTCCTATTTAAGAGGTATCGTAAACAACGCCTCCACACAGAAGATATCCTATGATGAATTTATTGCAATGGTGGACAGCGGACAGGTTGACAGTGTCTCCATAGGCTCTGACAGGATCACGATAAAGCCCAGAAAGCAGGCTGATTCATATGTGAGCATGACCTATTACACGGTAAAGATGGATGATCTCGAGCTTCCTGACAGGCTCCTTGATGCCGGAGTTACCTTTGAGCAGGAGGAGTCAAGCTCTTCGGATACCATTATCTACATAATAGTATCCTACGTGCTACCGATAGTATTGGTATGGGTGCTCCTAAGCTTTCTTATGAACAGGATGAGCAAGGGCGGCGGAGTAATGGGCGTCGGAAAGAGCAACGCCAAGGTCTATGTACAGAAGGAGACCGGTGTTACCTTCAAGGACGTAGCCGGTCAGGAGGAAGCCAAGGAATCACTTCAGGAAGTGGTTGACTTTCTGCATAACCCCGGAAAATACATACAGATAGGAGCTAAGCTTCCCAAAGGTGCCCTGCTTGTGGGACCTCCGGGAACCGGAAAGACGCTGCTTGCAAGGGCGGTTGCGGGAGAAGCACACGTTCCTTTCTTTTCGCTAGCGGGCTCGGATTTCGTGGAAATGTATGTCGGTGTCGGCGCTTCGAGAGTTAGGGATCTTTTCAAGGATGCCACTAAGAATGCTCCGTGCATAATCTTCATAGATGAGGTTGATGCGATCGGAAAGAGCCGTGATTCAAGATTCGGAGGCGGCAATGACGAGAGAGAACAGACCCTTAACCAGCTGCTTTCTGAGATGGACGGCTTTGATACCTCAAAGGGTATCTTTATCTTAGCTGCCACCAACAGACCCGAGATACTTGACAAGGCACTGCTTCGACCCGGAAGATTTGACAGAAGGATAATCGTTGACAAGCCGGATCTTAAGGGAAGAGTGGATACTCTGAAGGTGCACTCAAAGGATGTGCATCTTGATGATACAGTGGATCTTGACGAGATAGGACTTGCTACTGCAGGAGCCGTTGGTTCGGATCTTGCCAACATGGTCAATGAGGCTGCCATAAATGCAGTAAAGCACGGAAGAGCAGCAGTAAACCAGAAGGATCTTTTGGAAGCCATAGAAGTGGTCATGATGGGTAAGGAAAAGAAGGATCATATAATGGGTCCCGAGGAAAGAAAGCTTGTATCCTATCATGAGACGGGGCACGCGCTTGCATCAGCCCTTCAGAAAAATACGGATCCCATCCAGAAGATCACTATAGTACCCCGTACCATGGGAGCTCTGGGCTATGCATGGTATGTTCCCGATGAGGAAAAGCATCTTCGGTCCAAAAAAGAGCTGGAAGAGAGGATAATCACCGCTCTTGCGGGACGTGCAGCCGAGGAGATAATATTCGGTGCGGATGATATAACGACCGGAGCCGCAAATGATATAGAACAGGCTACAAATCTTGCAAGGAACATGATAACCATGTACGGAATGAGCGAGAAGTTCGGCCTGATACAGATGGAGACTGTAGAGGATCAGTATCTAAGCGGACGCAAGATCCTTAATGTATCGGATGAGACTGCTTCGGATGTCGATACAGAGGTCATGAGGGTACTTGCCGGAGCTTACAAGGAGGCAAAGAGACTCCTTAATGAGAACCGCGACCTTATGGAAGAGATCGCAGGCTTCTTACTTGAAAAAGAGAGCATTACGGGCAAGGAATTCATGGCTATATTCAGGAAAAAATATCCTGAAGAAGAAAAGAATGATACGGTTTCGGATGAGGCAGAGGGTGATCCTTCGCAGACAGCGGATACACAGGAAACAGAAGCTGAAACAGCAGATAATGGGGTTTTAGAAACCGGGGATACCGAAGCTTCGGACGACACAAGGGGCACACTCTTTGATGCCAAGGGATAGATGAAAGAATCTGATAAAAAGTATTCTGATAAATCATACAGATTCATGATCATCGGAGCGGTGATCATGATAGCCGCTGCCGTTATCACGGGCATTATCTTCAGAATGATAACAAGGACCATGCAGGAGATCGAGCAGGAGCTTACCATGAATTATGATAAGCACTATGCGTTTATCGCCGAGGATTCGGAGAGCGATCTCTGGCAGGAGGTCTTTGCCGCCGCCGATGAAAAGGCAAGGGAATATAACGTATATCTTGAGGATCTCGGCAAGAGTCTCGGTGCAGACTATACTGCCGAGGATCTTTTGCGTATAGCGGTCAATTCCAAAATGGACGGGATAGTATATTCCGGGGGTGCGGGCGAGAGAGTCGTGGAGCTTATAGACAGAGCTGCCGATGAAGGGATAGGCGTCGTAGTCCTTCAAAATGATGTTGAAGCTTCAAAGAGGCAGTGCTATGTCGGGCTTAATTATTTTGAGCTGGGACAGATGTATGCTCTTCAGATAGAAAAGCTTACCGAGGATACGGGAATAGATGATATATCCGTTGACATCCTTGTGGACGGGGATATGTCTGAAGGTTCCGCAAATCTTATAATAATGGCAATAGAGGAATCCTTAAGAGAGAAATACGCAGATGCCGCACTTCCCGAGATAGTTGTCACAAGGATAGAAGCGGAGGATATCTTCAGTGCCGAGGAGAGCATCAGGACTGTATTTTTGGAAAAAGAAAAGCTTCCCGACATAATGTTATGCGTAAACAGTGTCTATACAAGGTGCGCCTATCAGGCGATAGTTGATTACAATCTGGTGGGACAGATCCAGATAGTCGGGTATTTTGCAAATGATACGATACTTGATGCGGTTGACAAGGAAGTCATCTTTTCCACCATCTCGATAGATACGGATGAAATGGGAAAGACCTGTATAACCGCTCTGTATGAATACAACAATATGGGCTATACCAACTCATATCTGCCGGTTGATATCGAGATAGTTGACAAGGATAAAGCACATCAGATAATCCGTGAAAAGAGCATAAGGGAAGAGGGACTATGACCGGAGTGATCAGGAGAAAATGGAATAATGCCTCGGTCAGATTCAAGCTCCTTGTGGCCTTTATCGTACCCGTGGCTCTCATACTTGCCGTTAACATATACATGTATATCGGTGTCAATACCATGATCGCAAGGGTTGATGAGATATATGCCGCAAACGTCAGCTTAAACGACCTGTCGGAGTCACTTACATTTTTGCAGAATTCCATGAAGGAATATCTCGAGAGCAAAGGAACTGCTGCGCTTAATGATTATTACAAGGCGGATCAGGACTACAGGAACGGGCTTTCATCGCTTGACCTTAAATCCTCCGGAACGGCCGTATATGCGATGCAGGAAAACATCGTAAACCAGTCTGAGGTATATTTACAGATCGCCGGTGAGACGATAACCGCAAAAAGAGGCCGTAACGTGGAAAAATACAAGGCGACCTACGAGGATGCAGTTGTCATCTATTCGGATCTTCAGACCTGCATACATTCCCTTAACAATGAACAGTTTAAAAAGAACACCTCGGATTACAGTGCCCTTCTGTCTTCACTTAAATATATGGAGATAATGACCATCTCGATACTGTTCTTTATCGGCGCTGTCAACATCGCAGTGGTTTTCCTTATCACAAAGAGCATGACGCTGCCTCTTATAGATCTTTCAAGAGCTGCCAATGAGGTTGCGGAAGGTAATTTTGACGTCGACGTGGAGAGCATGGAGGGCAATGATGAGATAGGCGTTGTGTCCAAAGCTTTTACCAAGATGCTTGACAGCATACAGAGATACATAGCCGAAATAAGAGACAGTGTTCTTCGTGAGAGCCAGTTAAAGGAACATGAGCTTGTGATGGAGAACAGGATGAAGGAGGTACAGCTTCGGTCCCTTCAGGCACAGATCAATCCGCATTTCCTGTTTAATACGTTAAATGCCGGAGAGCAGCTTGCCATGATGGAGGGAGCGGAAAAGACGACCGAATTCATTGAGAATATGGCCGATTTCTTCAGATATAACATAAAGAAGATTGACAATGACTCATCGATAGCCGAAGAGGTGGCACTGGTAGATAAGTATATCTACATATTAAATGTAAGGTTTACCGGAGAGATCCATTATTCCAAGGATGTCGACGGGGATGTCACAGAGATCAGGGTTCCGAGCATGATATTACAGCCGATCGTGGAAAATGCCGTAAATTACGGTATCAGGGATATCGACTGGGAAGGGCACATCGCCCTTAGGGTATACAAGGAAGGCGGCTATGTATTCCTGTCGATCAAGGATAACGGTGTGGGCATGAGCAAGGACCTGATAGATAAGATCTTAGCCGGCGAGCCCATGGGTGATTCCTATACCGAACACTCCTCTTCAAACGGAATAGGACTTCAGAACGTTATAGAAAGACTGCAGATATTTACGGGACAGAAGGACGTCATGGAGATCTACAGTGAAGGGGAAGGAAAAGGCTGCGAATTTATTATAAAAGTTCCATTACACGTATAATACAAAGAGGTAACCATGTACAGGATAATGCTTGCGGATGACGAAGGCATAGTGATCAATTCGTTATCCATGATAATTCAGAAGAATTTCCCGAACCAGTTTGAAATAGAGAGCGCAAAATCCGGGAGAATGGCCATTGAAGTCGCAGACAGGTTCAGGCCGGATGTGGTGTTTATGGATATACAGATGCCCGGCATCAACGGCATAGAAGCCATGAGGGAGATAAGGGACATGCTTCCTTCCGTCATCTTTGTGGTGCTCAGTGCCTATGATAAGTTTGACTATGCCAAGGAAGCAATTAATCTCGGGGTTATCGATTATCTGAACAAGCCTTATAACCAGAAATCGATAGTCTCTGCTCTTGAGCGTGTGATCGGTGATCTTAATTCAAGGCGTGAGAGAAGAAGGCAGGATCTTCGGAACAAGGAAAGGCTTGAGACCGTGGTTCCGATCATAGAGAACGGCTTCATATCAAGCATCATGTTTGACCAGCCCTATGAAGAGGACATAGAAAACTATAAAAACCTGTTGAGCATAGATACAGACTGCGGTTACATGGTATCCGTGATGTTTGGTGAGATGCAGGAGGGAAGCTACCTGACTAATGCAGTCGGATCAGCTATCAAGGCGCAGACCGTTTATTTTTCCAAGGTACGGGATATCATCAAGGATACCTTTAAGGATGCGATCGTAGGCTCCATAAGCTCCAACAAGATCCCCGTATTTGTACCGAGAAAAGACCTGCAGATGGAGTACTCCGAAAGGATAGACCTTATCGAAAGATCGAGGGTTGCTGCAAGACAGATGCATGATGCCACAGATATTTTTTACAGGATAGGCATTGGCGGGATAAAGAAGTTAAAAAACTGCCATGAATCCTATGAAGAGGCCACAAAGGCGCTGTATTCCACAAAAGGGAGCGTAGCTCATGTTGATGATCTGCCTATAGCTGTATCCTATGAGGAAAGTTATCCTGCGGATCTTGAAAACGAGATGTTTGAAAAGCTTCACGACGGCGATACAGAGGGGTGTCTGTTAAAGAGTGCACAGTTTTTCGACTGGATGAGCGAAAAATATGCCGACGATATAATGAGTGTAAAGCTCAAGGTCCTGGAGTTCGTCCTCAGGGCGGAAAGCGATATGTACAGAAGCGGCGGACATCTGTACGCTTTTGAGAGCCGTAAGAATTATCTGTCCGAGATAATAGGCATGGCGGGTATGGATGAGGCTAAGAACTGGTTCATCGATAAGATGAGAAATGCGGTGACCAATATGACCACGGGAAGCATAGACCATACCCATTATCTGGTAAAAGAGGCACTTCAGTACATTGAGGATAACGTGGAAAAGGATATTTCCTTAAACGAGATATCCGAAAGGCTCAATATAAGCTCGTATTACTTCAGCAAGCTCTTTAAGGAGGAAACCAAGGAAGGCTTCATCGAATATCTCACAAAGAGAAGGGTGGAAAAGGCCAAGGATATGTTAAAGGATCCGTCAAAGAGCATCAAGGAAGTGGGAAGTGCGTGCGGATATTCCGATCCGAATTATTTTTCAAGGATATTCAAGAAAGCAACCGGCATGACACCGACAGAATATAAGGAGAGAGCAGGAAGTGTTGTCTAAAAAATGGTTTGTAAGCATCATATCAGTGATCACGGCGTTTTCGCTTCTTGGCTGCAGCACAAAGAGCATGAACAGTACCGAGAAGCCTTCGCAGGAAAAAGAGGGCATACAGATAGGCCTTTCGATCGATTCGCTTCTTATTGAAAGATGGTCAAGAGAGAGAGATCTGTTCGTATCTAAGGCTCAGGAGCTCGGAGCTGAGGTAAATGTCCAGAATGCGAACGGGGTAGTGGATGAACAGATAAAACAGATAAGATACTTTATAGATAAGAAGGTGGATGTGATAGTCGTCATATCAATAGATGATCTGGCACTAAAGGATGTTATCACCGATGCCAAGAAGGAAGGGATCAAGATCATCGCCTACGACAGGCCTATCAGAAATGTAAATGCGGATCTGTTTCTGTCTGTCGACAATGAGAGGGTCGGTGAGCTTATGGCCGAATACATTAAGAAGTATGTCGGAAAAGACGGCACGATCATCCAGGTGAAGGGATCGCCTACGGATTACAATGTCCAGATGGTTCAGGACGGATTCGAAAGGATCCTCTCCACCACTAATATAAAGATTGATTATGCGGAGTTTTCCGACGGATGGGTTGCAGAGAACGGCTTTGATGTCACGGACAGATATTTAAAGACCGGAAAGATCCCTGATGCCATCATGTGCGGCAATGACAATCTTGCTGCAAATGCGATAAGAGCTCTTATTGAGCACAGACTGGGAGGAAAGGTCTGCGTGGTGGGACAGGATGCGGATCTGGAGGCCTGCCAGAGGATAGTAGAGGGAATGCAGTACATGACAGTATACAAACCCGTCGAAAAGCTTGCGGTAAGAGCTGCAGAGCGTGCCGTAGACATGGCAAACGGTATTCCTTTGGGCCTCAGGGAAACGTTTAATGACGGAACCTACGATGTTCCCTATGAGAAGCTCGATCCTGTCGCCGTCACAAAGGATAACATGGATGAGGTCATAACGGGCAAGTACCACCAGAGGAATGAGATATACTTAAACATACAATGAACAAAAAATTCATCAGCATAATTTTGTCATGGCCATGACAAAATTGTGCTATTTTTTTTGCATCCGCATTTTTCATAACATAAAAATTTGAAGAAAGAGACAAGTCTTTATAGAAGCAGGGATGATATTATATGAAACGTAGCGGGTAACACAGTGTTATCCGGAAAAATTTTCAGGGAGGACGAAAAATGTCAAAGAAAGTATTATCAGTATTACTTGCAACAGCAATGACAGCTTCTCTTTTAGTTGGATGTGCAGGCACAGTTCCTACAGCTACTGTAGATCAGCCCACAGCAACAGAGGAGAACAAGGATGACGCTCAGCCTACAGAAGACAAGACTGACGATGCAACTCCTACATCAGACGCAGCTGGCGCTAAGGTTGGTGTAGCAATGCCTACAAAGGATCTTCAGAGATGGAACCAGGATGGTGCCAACATGAAGGAAAAGCTCGAGGCAGCTGGTTATGAAGTAGATCTTCAGTATGCATCAAACAGCGTTGAGACTCAGGTTGGACAGATCGAGAACATGATCAACGGCGGATGCAGCGTACTCGTTATCGCTTCTATCGACGGTGAGTCACTCGGAACAGTTCTTGAGACAGCTAAGGCTGCAGGGATCCCTGTTATCGCTTATGACCGTCTTATCATGAAGACCGATGCAGTTAGCTACTATGCAACATTTGATAACTACATGGTAGGTACAAAGCAGGGACAGTACATCATCGATACTCTTGATCTTGACAATGCTGAGGGACCTTTCACAATGGAAATCACAGCTGGTGATCCCGGTGACAACAATGCAGGTTTCTTCTACAACGGCGCTATGGATCTTCTTAAGCCCTACATCGATGAAGGCAAGATCGAAGTTAAGTCCGGACAGGTTGAGTTCACAGACGTTGCAACAGCTTCATGGGCAACTGAGACAGCTCAGTCAAGAATGGAGAACATCCTTTCAACTTACTATGCAGACGGAACAAACCTTGATATCTGCCTGTGCTCAAACGACTCTACAGCACTTGGTGTTGAGAACGCTTTAGCAGCTAACTACACAGGAGATTATCCTATCGTTACAGGTCAGGACTGCGATATCGCAAACGTAAAGAACATGATCGACGGCAAGCAGTCAATGTCAATCTTCAAGGATACACGTACACTTGCTGAGCAGGTTGTTAAGATGGTTACTCAGATCCTTAACGGTGAGGAAGTTGAAGTTAACGATACAGAGACCTATGACAACGGTGACGGATACATTGTTCCTTCATTCCTTTGCGAGCCTGTATTTGCTGATATCAACAACTACGAAGAGCTTCTTATCGAGAGCGGCTACTACACAGAGGCTGACCTTCAGTAAGAAAACAACATATAGTTAACGATGAATATGATTCGTCGCAGGCTATAAAGAACAATAGACAGGCGGGCGCAAACCCGCCTGTTTATTTGAAAAGCTAAAAAGAACAGTAATGGATTTTAGGAGGGATACATTTTGGCCAAGATAATTCTTGAAATGAAAAACATAACCAAAACCTTCCCCGGTGTAAAGGCACTTGATAACGTTAATTTACAGGTAGAGGAAGGAGAGATCCATGCACTGGTCGGTGAGAACGGTGCAGGGAAATCGACCCTGATGAATGTACTGAGCGGAATATACCCCTATGGTACATATGACGGGGACATCATCTATAACGGTGAGATCTGCAAATTCAATAAGATAAAGGATTCCGAGGAAAAGGGAATAGTAATAATCCATCAGGAGTTAGCACTTATCCCGTATATGTCGATAGGTGAGAACATGTTCCTCGGAAACGAAAGAGGAAAGGCAGCAGCGATCGACTGGAATGAGACCTACGGTGAGGCTGACAAGTATTTAAAGATGGTAGGTCTTTCGGACAGCTCGAGAACTCTTGTAAAGGAGCTTGGTACCGGTAAACAGCAGCTTGTCGAGATAGCAAAGGCACTTGCAAAAAATGCAAAGCTTCTTATCCTTGATGAGCCTACATCTTCTCTTAATGAGAAAGATTCAAGAGCTCTTCTGGATCTTCTGCTGCGTTTCAAGAAAGAGAACGGATTAACATCGATAATCATATCTCACAAGCTTAATGAGGTTTCCTATGTTGCCGATAAGATCACGGTCATCCGTGACGGCTCCACCATAGAGACCCTCGACAAGGCTACTGAGGAGATTTCTGAGGATAGAATAATAAAGGGAATGGTAGGCCGTGAGATCACGGACCGTTTCCCGAAGAGACATGATGTAAAGATCGGAGATGTCAACCTTGAGGTAAAGGACTGGAGTGTATATCATCCGCTCTATCCCGAAAAGAAGGTTGTTGACAACGTATCCTTCAATGTCAGGAAGGGAGAGGTTGTCGGTATCTACGGTCTTATGGGTGCGGGACGTACCGAGCTTGCCATGAGCATATTCGGAAAGAGTTACGGAACCGGTATCACAGGCACCATGACCTTAAACGGAAGACAGGTCAATCTGAAGAATGCCAGGGAAGCTATCAAAAATAAGATCGCATATGTTACCGAGGATCGTAAGGGTAACGGACTGGTACTCAATAATCCCATTAAGATCAACAACACGCTTGCAAATCTCGAGGAAGTAAGCGCAAGAAGCATAATAGACAAGGATAAGGAATATCAGGTAGCCGTAGAGTACAAGGATAAGCTCAAGACCAAGACACCTTCGGTTGAACAGAATGTCGGAAACCTTTCGGGAGGCAACCAGCAGAAGGTGCTTCTTGCAAAGTGGATGTTTGCAAAACCGGATGTGCTCTTACTGGACGAGCCTACCCGTGGTATCGATGTCGGAGCCAAGTATGAGATCTACTGCATCATCAACGATCTTGTAAAGGAAGGCAAATCCGTTGTCATGATATCTTCGGAGCTTCCCGAGACCATAGGCATGAGCGACAGGATATATGTCATGAACGAAGGTAAATTCGTCGGCGAGTTAAAGCAGGAAGAAGCAAGCCAGGAATCCATAATGGCCTGCATCATGAAATCGGGAAGGGGTGAGTGACGATGTCAAATACAAAACTGATCGGTGTGTTAAAAAAATATGCGATGGCGATCGTCCTTGTACTTGTGATACTGCTGTTTTACATACTGACAGACAAGGCAATACTGATCCCCCAGAATATCAATAACCTGCTTTCACAGAACGCATATGTATTTGTTCTCGGAACAGGAATGTTACTCTGCATCCTGACAGGAGGTAACATCGACCTTGCTGTAGGTTCTGTTGTCTGCTTCGCAGGAGCGGTCGGCGGCGTTGTTATTGATAAGGACGTGAACATTGTCGTAGCATTTCTCGTAATGCTCATTGTCGGTCTTCTGATCGGTATGTGGCAGGGCTTCTGGATAGCCTTTGTAAATGTTCCGCCCTTTATAGCGACCCTGTCAGGCATGTATGCCTTCAGAGGTCTTTCAAACGTTGTTCTTAAGGGACAGGCCATGAGCCTTACCAAGGAAACAGCTTTTCTTAATGCATTCGGAGGAGGAGCTGACTGTTATATACCTGATTTCTTCCACGGTGAATCATTAAATATCACCTGTATGTTAGCAGGTATCATAGGTGTGATCGTATTTGTCGCAATGACGATGTATAGCAGGATAAATACCAAAAAGAGAGGATATGATACCGCCCCGTTTATCATGGATCTGTTAAAGATGGTCATCATATCCGCAGTTGTGCTGTATCTTACATACAAGCTTGCATCCTATAAGGGTATACCCACTTCACTCATCTGGGTGCTGTTAGTGGTACTGATATTCGGATATGTGACACAGAAGACCGTGATAGGCCGTGACCTGTACGCAGTCGGCGGAAATAAAAAGGCAGCCCAGCTGTCCGGTGTTAACTTAAAGAAGATATACTTCTTTGCATATTCCTTTATGGGACTTCTTGCAGGCCTTGCCGGAACTCTTACCATAGCAAGATTCCAGGGTGCGCAGCCTACCTTTGGTCAGGGTTATGAGATGGATGCCATCGGTGCCTGCTTCATAGGTGGTGCTTCGGCATACGGCGGTATCGGAACCGTTCCCGGAGTTATCATAGGTGCTCTTTTAACAGGTGTCATCAACCAGGGTATGGTGCTCTGCAGTGTGGACGCAAACCTTCAGAAGGTTGTAAAGGGTCTGGTGCTGCTTGCTGCGGTAGTCTTTGATGTTCTGTCAAAGAAAGAGAAAAAATAACAGAGGAAGGATAAAGATATGGAAAAAGTAGGTAAGATTTTTAAAGAACATACTATGCAGATCGTTCTGGTCCTTGTTGTTATTTTCTTCTATTTCACAACCAAAGGACAGATACTTTCCGCAATGAATTTTGAAGCCCTGATCACACAGAATGCTTATGTATACATAATCGCAACAGGTATGTTCATGTGTATGCTTATAAAAGGTAATATCGACCTTTCCGTAGGTGCCACGGTTTGTCTCGTGGATGCCATAGGTGCATATCTGCTTGTAAACAAGGGCTGGCCCGTTCCGATCGCGATGCTTGCAATGGTACTTATCGGATGCGGAATAGGTGCGGTACTCGGATGGTTTATAGCTTATTTAAACATCCCCCCCTGGATCGCAACCCTGAGCGGATTCCTTGCTTTCAGAGGACTCGGAACAATGATCGTTACGGCAGCATCTACGACTGCTTCTATCTCCGTTAACTCGATCGACGGATTCAAGAAACTCTTTAACAGTCATATTCCCAAGGCTGCATGTATCCCGATAGGAATAATCTGCTGTGCACTGTTTGTTTTCCTGCAGATAAGGGACAGGGCCGTAAAGATCAAAAAAGGATATGAGACCGAATCAATTGTCGCCCTCATTGTAAGGTGCGTGATCATTTCGTTAGTCATAATGCTGTTTGCGATCAAATACGCAGGTGCAGTTGACAAGATCGCGCTCGGTATTCCCATGATGCTCATATGGGTTATTGTGGTACTCCTTGTATATAATTTCATCGCATCAAAGACAGTCCTTGGCCGTTACTTCTATGCGATGGGCGGAAATATGGAAGCTACAAGGCTTTCAGGTATAGATACCAAGCTCGTGCTTTTCTTTGCATATCTTAACATGCAGTTCTTATCGGTTGTTGCAGGATGGACATCACTTGCAAAGATGTCAACCGCCAACGCATTCATCGGTCAGAACTACGAGCTTGATGCGATCTCTGCCTGCATAGTCGGAGGTGTCAGCGCGTACGGCGGAGCCGGAAGTGTATTTGGAATGGTTGTCGGTGCTACGCTTATAGGTGTTATCAACCTTGGTATGTCAATAATGAGTATCGACATGAACTGGCAGAAGGTCGTAAAAGGCCTGGTACTGCTTGCGGCGGTAGTATTTGAGATAATGAACAACCGCCCGAAGACGAAAGCTTGATCTAATTCCTTTATTCGTCTCTTAAAATCCATTATTACTAAGGGGAGCCCTTCTTTCTCCGCATATGCGGGATAGAAGGGCTCTTCAAGTTGTGGTAATCTTATAGAGAGGTAGACTGGATATGGACAAAACCGCATTTAACATTGAAGAAGAACTGAAAAAGCTTCCCACGGAGCCCGGTGTATACATAATGCATGACGAGAACGATATCATCATCTACGTCGGCAAGGCTGTGATTTTAAAGAACAGGGTGCGCTCCTATTTCAGGGAGAGCACTAACAAGACCGCAAAGATCCGGCAGATGGTAGATCATATATCCTGGTTTGAATATGTTGTCACAGGCTCGGAGCTGGAGGCCTTAGTCCTTGAAAATAACCTGATAAAGGAGCATCAGCCCAAATACAATACTCTGCTTAAGGATGACAAGACCTATCCCTACATAAAGGTATCGGTAAATGAGGATTTCCCAAGGATATATCTGACGAGACAGGTTAAAAAGGACGGAGCAAGGTATTTCGGTCCCTTTACATCCGCGGCAGCGGTAAAGGATACCATAGAGCTTTTGCAGAAGCTGTATGGCATTAGACCCTGTGGGAAGAAGATAAAGGCAGGAGAAGATGATAAGTCTGAGGTTATGACAGATGCGGGATATCCTTCGGATACGGATCCGAAAGGAACCTGCCTGTATTATCACCTAGGAAGATGCAAGGCTCCGTGCGTTAGAGCAGTGTCCAAGGAAGAATACGCAGGAATGGTGAAAAAAGCCCTGGATTTCTTAAACGGAAACTACAGGCCTGTGATCAATGATCTTAAGGAAAAAATGCAGATGGCCTCCGAGGAGCTTGATTATGAAAAGGCCATTGAATACAGGGATCTTATCGACAGCGTGACACAGGTAACGCAGAAGCAGAGGATAACGGATGCAGGCTCTGATGACAGGGACATAATCGCGATGGCAAGGGATGCAGGTTCCGTGATCATTCAGGTATTTTACATACGGGGCGGAAAGATAATCGGACGTGAGCACCATTATATGGAAAACGCGTATGATGCTTCCGATGCGGATCTCATCAGGAATTTCATCCTTCAGTTTTATTCAGGAACTCCCTATATCCCGGGAGAGCTTCTGATCCCCGTAAACATAGAGGATTCGGAAGTCATGGAGGAATGGCTTACAAAAAAGAGAGGAAACCGGGTTCATATCCTGATACCGCAGAAAGGAAAGAAGGAAAAGCTTATAGAGCTTGCAGAAAGGAATGCGCAGATCGTTTTAAGACAGGATCTTGAAAAAGTAAAAAATGAGGAAAAACGGACCAAAGGTGCGGTAAAGGAGATATCAGATCTTCTGGGCCTTTATGATATCTGCAGGATGGAGGCTTATGATATCTCAAACATAAGCGGATACGATTCCGTAGGCTCCATGGTCGTATATGAAAACGGAAAGCCGAAGAAAAATGATTACAGGAAATTCAAAATAAAGACAGTTGAAGGGCCTGATGACTATGCCTCGCTCTATGAAGTGCTTGACAGGCGCTTTAAGCACGGTCTTACGGAGAGTGAGGAAGAGAAAGACCGGGGTGCGGATGCTTCGGGAAGATTCTCCCGCTTCCCGGATCTTATAATGATGGATGGAGGAAAAGGCCAGGTCAATATGGCGCTTGAGGTCTTAAGAAATCTGGGCCTTGATATACCCGTATGTGGGATGGTAAAGGATGACAATCACAGGACAAGAGGCCTTTATTACAATAATACGGAGCTTCCGATAGATAAGAATTCTGAAGGCTTTAAGCTGATAACAAGGATACAGGATGAGGCCCACAGATTTGCCATAGAATATCACAGGCATTTAAGGAAGGGATCACAGGTACATTCGGTACTTGATGACATTAAAGGAATAGGCGTAAAGAGAAGAAAGGCGCTCATGCATTATTTTGAATCCATAGAAGACATCAAGAAGGCGGATGTGGAAGAACTTAAGAAAGTACCTTCGATGGATACGGCCTCGGCAGAGGCGGTTTATGGATTTTTTCACGGTGCTGTGCTATGATTAGATGACAGTAACATATCCCGAGGCAGGAGGTTTATATGGCACAGACAGTAGCGGTAAAGGAATTAATAGAGAAGTTCAATCTTAAGGATCTTACTCCTGAGATAGATGTAAAAAAGACAAAGATCACAAAGCCTGACATAAACCGTCCGGCCATACAGTTAGCGGGTTTTCTGGATAACTATGATGCAACCCGTGTGCAGATAATTGGTTTTGTTGAATATTCATATCTGGGGTCGCTTACTCCCGAGCAGAGGAAAGAGAGATATGAGGCGGTAATGACCGAGGAAACGCCATGTTTTATTTTCGCAAGAGACTTAAAACCCGGCGATATCTTCCTGGGAGTTGCAAGAAAAAAGGGCGTTCCGGTGCTTGTATCCTCCCTTGAGACTTCCAATCTGATGGCTGAGGTCATCAAATGGCTGAATGTAAAGCTTGCACCCTGTATCTCCGTTCACGGAGTCCTCGTCGACGTATACGGCGAAGGCGTGCTGATAACCGGCGAGAGCGGCATAGGTAAATCGGAGGCGGCACTTGAGCTCATAAAGAGAGGACACCGTCTGGTAACAGATGATGTTGTGGAGATAAGAAAGGTAAGCGATGATACCCTGGTAGGTTCGGCGCCCGATATCACCAAGCATCTGATCGAACTGCGAGGGATCGGCATAGTTGATGTAAAGATGCTGTTTGGTGTTTCCTGTGTCAAGGAGACCCAGAACATCGATCTTGTCATAAGGCTTGAGGAATGGGACAGAGACAAGGATTATGACAGGATAGGACTTGAGGAGGAATACACGGAATATCTCGGCAATAAGGTCGTCTGCCACAATATTCCGATAAGACCAGGAAGAAACCTTGCCATCATCTGTGAATCCGCTGCGGTTAACCACAGACAGAAGATGATGGGTTATAATGCGGCCCAGGAGCTCTATAACAGGGTTCAGCAGTCTATGAAGAAGAGGGAAGAAGAGGAGGATGATGAGTGATGGGAAGCTGTTTTGGCGTTGATATAGGCGGTACTACGGTAAAGCTTGGCCTGTTTGACACTGAGGGAAACCTTCTTGACAAGTGGGAGATACCCACAAGGACTGAAAACGGCGGAGTAAACATTATCCCCGATATAGCGGATTCGATCAAAGATAAGATAAATGAGAAAAACATTGACATAAAGGACGTTATCGGCGTAGGAATGGGAGCTCCCGGACCTATAGACAAGGAAGGCGTCATATTCAAGACCGCAAATCTCGGATGGGGAATAAAAAACATAGTAAAAGAGCTAAGTGAACTGTTAAATGTTCCGGTAAAGGCAGGAAATGATGCAAATGTTGCCGCTCTCGGCGAAATGTGGAAGGGCGGAGGAAAAGGATACAAAAATGTAGTGCTGGTAACTCTCGGAACCGGAGTAGGCGGAGGCATCATTACGGATGGAAATATCATAACAGGATCAACGGGAGCCGGCGGTGAGATAGGCCATATCCATGTCGAGGATGATGAGGACGACTGCTGCGGCTGCGGAAACAAGGGATGCCTTGAGCAGTATGCTTCTGCAACGGGTGTGGTAAGACTTGCAAACAAAAAGCTTAAGGAAAGTGATGAAGACAGCCTGTTAAGGAGCACAGAAGTAAGCGCTAAGAGCGTATTTGATGCGGTAAAGGCAGGAGATAAGCTTGCAACGGAGGTTGCAGAAGAGTTTGGAGTATATCTTGCAAAGGGACTTGCAGCCATTGCCTGTGTTACCAATCCCGAGATCTTTGTTATCGGAGGCGGTGTATCGAAAGCAGGGGACATCCTGTTTAAGTTTATAGAGGAACCTTACAGGAAATATGTCTTCCATGCGAGCAGGGATGCAAAGTTTGCGCTTGCGACGCTTGGAAACGATGCAGGAATATACGGAGCTGTAAAGCTTGTGTTATAAAGGGGATATAATTGAGAGAGGATACGGTTTCACGTTTAAGAGCAGGGATTAAGGAAAACGGAATAAGGCTTAATGAGATCATGGCAGGACACACTACCTTTAAGGCAGGGGGTCCTGTCGCGTGCTATATTGAGGCAGATGATGAAAAAGAGCTTGAGTACATCCTGAGGGTACTTAAGGAAAATAATGAGAAGTATTTCATACTTGGAAACGGAAGCAATCTGCTCGTGTCCGACAAGGGATATGACGGTTTTGTCATAAAGCTTTCGGGGAATCTTTCCGCTGTCTCCATAAACCCTGATCCGGAATTATCAGAGGATGATCCGTGTAAAGATGAATACTTCACCGTAAGGGCAAAAGCCGGGGCTTCGCTTATAAGTGTTGCGGTAAAGAGCGCAGAGGCTTCCCTTACGGGTCTCGAATTTGCATCGGGAATACCGGGATCCATTGGCGGAGCCATGGTCATGAATGCGGGTGCGTACGGAGGCGAGATGAAGGATGTTGTACGATCCGTGACCCTGCTTGATACGGATACCTTTATGACCGTTCAAAGATCTGCCGGAGAAATGGAATTTAAGTACAGAGACAGTATCGTAAAGCATTCGGGCCTGATAGTCCTTGAGGCTGAGTTTTGGCTTAAAAAGGGAGATCCCGCCACGATAAAAAGCAGGATAGAAGAGTTAAAGCAAAAGAGGATCGAAAAGCAGCCTTTGGAATATCCGAGTGCAGGAAGCACCTTTAAAAGGCCTGAGGGCTATTTTGCCGGAAAGCTTATCGAAGATTCCGGACTTAAGGGCTACAGCGTCGGAGGTGCCATGGTCTCTGATAAACACTGCGGATTTGTGATAAACAAAGGAGGCGCCACGGCCTCGGATATCATGACACTTATAAAGGATGTTCAGAGGATCGTAAAGGAAAAACAGGGTGTGATGTTAGAGCCTGAGGTTATCCTCCTCGGGGAGTTTTAAGAGGGAAATCCCGATCATCCGGGTATGGCAGTTTAAAGCGAAAGGCAGGATATATGAGATTTGTGATCGTGACCGGAATGTCCGGAGCGGGTAAGAGTACAACACTTAAGATGCTTGAGGATTTTGGATATTACTGCGTGGATAACCTGCCGGTACCGATGATCCCTATGTTTTCCGAATATACGACAACGCCCGGAAGCGAGATGGAAAAGGTAGCCATAGGTGTAGATGTCAGGGCATCGAGCAATTTTAACGAGCTTACCGGGATACTTAAGAGCATGAGAGAAAGAGGCGTTGATTATGAGGTCATCTTCCTTGAAGCCAGTGATGATATCCTGATAAAGCGCTATAAAGAGACGAGAAGAGTCCATCCCCTTGCGGGTCTTGACAGTATGGACGTGGGGATAAAAAGAGAGCGGGAGAAGCTTACCGAGATCAAGAAGGATTCGGACTATATCGTGGATACAAGTAAGCTCCTTACAAGGGAACTGAGGGCGGAGCTTGAAAAGATCTTTGTAAACAATGAAAATTACAAGAATCTGTTTGTTACCATAGAATCATTTGGCTTCAAATACGGTATCCCGCAGGATGCCGATCTGGTGTTTGATGTCAGGTTTCTGCCCAATCCCTATTACCTGGATGAGCTGAGAGGCAAGAACGGCAATGATGACGAGGTAAAGGATTATGTGCTTGGCTTTGAAGAGGCCGGAGATTTTCTTGACAAGCTTGAGGATATGGTGGTATTTCTCCTGCCCAATTACATCCTTGAGGGAAAGAACCAGCTGGTGATAGCTATCGGGTGTACAGGAGGAAAACACAGAAGCGTCACTCTGGCAAATGCATTTTACGAAAGGATCAAAGTCCACGAAGAGTACGGCTTTAAGATCACACACAGGGATCTTTTGAAGGATTCGGTCAGGAAAAAATAGAAACGGGTGGAAAATGTCTTTTTCAAAAAAGGTCAAGGAAGAACTGTATAAGCACATAAATCCGTCGAGGCATTGCGAGCTTGCGGAGCTGTCTTCTCTCACAGAGTACGGAGGGGATATAGACAGGCTTTTGATAAGCACGGATAACGAAATTGTGGCGAGGAAGTGCTTTACATTATTTGAAAAAACATTTAAGATGAATGAGTATGAGCTTAAGGAAGAAGACGCGCAGGGAAAGCATATTTTTACCTGTAAGCTTAAGGATGAGGATGCCAAAAAGGTAAGAGAAGTCCTTACCGGAGAGCTCCTGTTGCAGAAGATGTGCTGCAAGCGTGCATATTTAAGAGGAGCCTTTATTGCGTCGGGTTCCGTGATCGATCCCGGAAAGTCATATCATCTTGAGATAGTATGCAGGGATGAAAAAAAGGCAGAGAGGATCACGGAGCTGTTTAAAAGCTTTGACATACTGGCAAAGACCGTACTTAGAAAAGGCAGTTATGTAGTCTACATCAAGGAGGGAGACAAAGTCTGTGATGCGTTGAATGTGATGGAAGCGCATGTTGCACTGATGGACTTTGAAAATGCCAGAATACTTAAGAATGTTTATAATACCGTAAACAGAAAGGTCAACTGTGAGACGGCAAACATAAACAAGACTGTGGAGGCGGCGGTTAAACAGAGGGAGGCCATTGAATATGCCATGACGCTGCCCGAATACAAGAGCCTTCCGAAGGGTGTCAGACAGATCGCCGAATTGAGGCTTAAATATCCGGATATATCCCTTAAGGAATTGGGTGAGATGAGTGATCCTAAAGTCGGTAAATCCGGAGTTAATCACAGATTGAGGAAAATAATGGATCTGGCCGGAAACGGCAGATGATCGGTTTGTAAAAGGAGTTCCTGATTATGAAAAAAGAAGAGGTTGAGATCAAGCTTGAAAACGGACTGGAGGCAAGACCCATAGCACTGCTCGTGCAGGTTGCCAGTCAGTATGAAAGCAGTATTTACATCCAGTCCGGAGACAAGAGAGTGAATGCAAAGAGTATCATGGGCATGATGACACTTGTACTTTCGGCGGGAGACAAGGTTTTGGTTTCCGCAGACGGAAGCGACGAGGACGAAGCTATCAAAGGAATAGCAGGATATCTCGGCGGGAAATGATCCCCGACATGTTATGATCAAAAAGCAGCAGTTCACCGGACAGGCCGGTGAACTATTTACATACAAGATATTTTTGTAGGACCTTAAAGGATGATACATGATTAAGCTTGGAATAGTGGTTCCCTGCTACAATGAAGAGGAAGTACTGCCGGATACGATCGGACAACTGGAAGATCTCGTCAATGCTCTTATAAAAAAGGGCAGGATAGATGCTGACAGCTTTGTGCTTTATGTGGATGACGGGAGCAGGGATAAGACCTGGGAGATCATAGCGGAAAACAACAGGGAAAAAGAGCATGTCCAGGGTCTGAAGCTTGCAGGAAACGTCGGCCATCAGAATGCGCTTCTTGCAGGGCTTATGGCTGTAAAAGATGAGACGGATGCGGCAATTTCCATCGATGCGGATCTTCAGGATGACATTTCCGTCATAGAGGAAATGATAGACCGCTTCGAGTCCGGAAACGATATCGTATACGGGGTCAGATCCGAGCGTAATGCCGATTCATTTTTCAAACGTTTTACTGCCCAGAGTTTTTACAGGATAATGAAGATGATGGGCACGAAAAGCATTTATAACCATGCAGATTACAGACTCATGAGCAAAAGGGCGATAGAGGGGCTGTCTCAGTACAAGGAGAGAAATCTTTTCTTAAGAGGCATTGTGCCGACTATAGGCTACAGCTCAGACTGTGTATATTATGCTAGAAAGGAAAGGATGGCAGGGGAATCGAAATACCCCCTGAAAAAAATGGTATCCTTTGCCTTTGACGGTATCACGTCTTTCAGCATCAAACCAATGAATTTTATAATGATATCCGGGATCGTGATGATATTCATTGCGATCATTGTCGCCATATTTGCGCTTCATTCGTATCTGACAGGGAATGTGGTCAGAGGCTGGACCACGCTCATCTGGTCATTGTGGTTTATCGGAGGAGCGTTAATGTTCTCCATAGGACTTGTGGGACAGTACATAGGCAAGATCTATATGGAGGTAAAGGAAAGGCCAAGGTATATAGTGGAGGAGAGACTCAGATAGAGATATCCCGGTCTCCGCCGTTATTCCTTGAGCCCGGAGGGCAAACATGAAAGAAAAAAAATATGCGGGTAAGCTGCAGCATGATATAGGCATCAGCATCATGTTCGCTGCTCTGTTCATCGGAGCAGTTGTGCTCGCTGTCGGGGGCAGTCCGTTATTTACCGAAAACCTCATAATGGTGGTATCGGTCTTTGTGATCGCAGTGATCGCCTCGCTTGGCTTTATCACTCTTGCTGTCATACTGGCTGCACTGTCAACTGTAACCTATCTCGGCGTAAAGCTGTTCCTTGTATTCAGTCAGAATAATACGATCGAACCCATATCGTTTTTATGGATAGTGATACCGGGGCTTACGGTGCTCGGCTGTGTTCTGTATGTAAACGGACAGAACAAGATGATCATAGAAAATGCCCTGCTTAAGCGTCAGGTTGAGGAGCTTGTAATGATAGATCCGCTCACCAACCTGTACAACTTAAGAAGCATGTTCATGGATATGCAGACGCAGGTATCCTTTGCAGAGAGAAACAATCAGGCCATATCTTTAATGGTCATAAAGCTTAAATACCATGATGAACTTAAGAAGGTACTAAAGAGCTCCCAGTATGAACAGGTGCTTGTAAAGATATCAAAGATCGTGGTAATGACGGTACGATTAGAGGACAGGGTATATGCGATCGATGACAACGGTACGCTTGCCATCATCCTGACAACTGACAGAAAAGGCTGCAGCTCGGTATATGACCGTGTCAGGAGGAATATGGAAAAAGCTGACGCGTTTGCGGATATCTCGTCAAGCCCTATAAGAGTTGAAGTACAGATAGGTTTTCTTCAGTATAACAAGGAAGAGTTCCAGAGAGACGCGAGGCTGTTTTTACAAAAAGTTCAGGAAGAAGCGGATTTTGACGCTTACTAAGAGGTGTGCGCATGAAGTATTTTATCACCGGAGGAGCAGGATTTATCGGCTCCAATATGGTTGACAGGCTGCTTTCGGAAGCAGAAAACGAAGTAGTTGTTTATGACAATTTTTCAACGGGAAGAAGGGAATTCCTGGAGGGTGCATCAAAAAATGAAAGATTCTCCCTTGTAGAAGGGGATACCCTTGATGAAGAAAAGCTTAAGGAATCAATGAAGGGCTGCGATTTTGTATTCCATTTTGCGGCAAACGCCGATGTAAGGATGGGAACCGAGCACCCGAGGAAGGATCTTGAGCAGAATACGATAGCGACCTACAACGTACTCGAGGCCATGAGGCAAAACGGGATAAAGAGGATAGGTTTTTCGTCAACGGGCTCGGTATACGGTGAGGCAGCCGTTATCCCCACTCCCGAGGATGCGCCTTTTCCCATACAGACCTCTCTGTACGGAGCTTCCAAGCTTGCCTGCGAGGGACTGCTTGCGGCATATGCGGAGGGCTTTGATTTTAAGGTCTATATATTCAGGTTTGTATCGATCTTAGGCGAGAGATACACGCATGGTCATGTCTTTGATTTCTGCAAAAAACTTAAGGATGATCCCACCAGACTGTACATACTCGGAAACGGAAAGCAGAGAAAATCCTATCTCTATATAAAGGACTGTCTGGAGGCGATACTCACCGTAATAAGAAATGCGGATGAAAAGGTCAATATCTATAATCTCGGTACCGACCAGTACTGTGAGGTTAACGATTCTGTCAGATGGATATCAAAAAAGCTTGGTGTAACGCCTGAGCTTTCCTATGCCGGAGGTGACAGAGGATGGATAGGAGACAATCCTTTTATATATCTTGATACAAAGAAGGTAAGATCTCTTGGATGGGAGCCGAAGGCAACTATCGAAGAGGGCGTTGTAAAAACAGTGGAATACCTTACCGAAAATCCCTGGGTTTTTGAAGCAAGAGACTGAGGGAAAGGAAACGGAGGAAGCAGATGATCGTTGCAAGAAGTCCTTTAAGAATATCGCTTGGAGGAGGCGGAACGGATCTCCCGTCATATTACGAGGAAAGGGAAGGCTTTTTAATTTCCGCTGCAATAGACAAATATGTGTATATCACCCTGCATCAGACTTTTGACAGGGGATATCTGCTCAAATATTCAAAATTTGAAAAGGCACAGGAAATAGATGAGATAGAGCATCCCATAATAAGGGAAGCGCTGAAGCTTCTTGACTGGAAGGATCCGCATATAGAGATATGCTCAATGGCCGATATTCCCGCTGGCACGGGACTCGGATCTTCAAGCAGCTTTACGACGGCTCTTCTTCGGGCACTGCATACAATGCAGGGCAATATCGTGAGCACAAGGACACTTGCCGAGGAGGCCTGTGAGATAGAAATGGTAAGGCTTAAAGAGCCCATAGGCAAGCAGGATCAGTATATTGCCGCATATGGCGGCATCACCTGTATGGATTTCCATAAGGACGGATATGTCTGGGTGGATCCTCTGCGTATCACCAAGGAAACCATGTACAATCTTGAAGACAATCTCTGCCTGTTCTTTACCGGTTTTTCCAGATCCGCAGGAAGCATATTAAAGGAGCAGGACGAAAAGAGCAAAAACCATAACGATGACATGATAAAGAATCTCGATTACGTAAAGGAACTCGGATTCCGGAGCAGGGAGGCATTCGAGAAAGGCGATCTTGAGGCCTTTGCTGACATCATGAATGTTCATTGGGAATACAAAAAGAAGAGATCCGGCGGCATGAGCAATGCAAAGATCGATGAGTGGTACGATCTGGCCCTTAAAAACGGGGCTTTGGGAGGAAAGATGATAGGCGCCGGAGGCGGAGGATTCTTAATGTTCTATGCCAAGGACAAGAGCAGATTAAGAAGGACTCTTACCGAGGCAGGAATGGAAGAAGTACGCTTCCGTTTTGAGATGGAAGGGGCCAAGGTATTATGACGGATCATAAGTCCTATACCGGGCAGCTTGGCGATCTGCAGGTTGTCGTATTAATGGGTGGGCTCGGAACGAGGCTTAAGGAATATACGGTCACCTGTCCCAAATCTCTGGTGGAGGTTGATGGCCATCCGTTTTTTGACTATGAGCTTAAGCTTCTTAAGGAGGCAGGCTTTAAAAAGTTTCTCTTCCTCATAGGATATAAGGCCGACATGATTGAGGAGTACTACGGAGACGGTAAAGATCAGGGCATATCCATAACCTACTGTTATGACGGTGAGGAGCTTTTAGGAACCGGAGGTGCGATAAAAAGGGCTTTAGATCTTCTTGAAGAGGATTTTCTGGTAACCTATGGCGATTCCTTCATGGATATCGATTATGAGGAAACCGTATACCGGTATTTTGCGGGAAAAGCATCCGGAAAAAGAGCTTTAATGACCATCCTTAAAAACAACAACAGTTTTGACAAAAGCAATGTTGTCGCAAAGGACGGGCAGATAATCCTGTATGACAAGAAAAATACCGTACCCGAAATGGAGTATATCGATTACGGTGTATGTGTATATGAGAGGAGCCTGTTTGAGGAATATGACGGTGACAGGCGCTTTGATGTAGCCATAATACAGAATGAGCTGAGCAAAAAAGGACAGCTTGCCGCCCATGAGGTCACAAGACGTTTCTATGAGATAGGCAGTCCGAAGGCACTTTCTGAGTTCAGGGAATATGTCAATAAGAGATTCAATACGGAAAACCGGGCAGTATTTCTTGACAGGGACGGAGTCATCAACGAGATAGTATACAATGATGATACCGAACAGCTGGATTCACCTCAGAAAAAAGAGGATTTCAGGCTGCTTCCGGGTGTCAGTGAAGCACTTCGTATCTTTAAGGAAAAAGGATACCTGATATTTATCGTAACCAATCAGCCCGGCGCGGCAAAGGGCAAATCAAAGCTGTCAGTTCTTTATGACATAAACACATCTTTTGTCAATTCCATGAAGGCGGAAGGCATTGAGATCGAGGGGGTATACATGTGCCCGCACTATCCGAAGATGCAGCCATACACAAAAGAAGCGTTTCTGATAAAGGACTGTGACTGCAGGAAACCGAAACCGGGGCTTATCATGAAGGCTGTAAAAAAGTATAATATAGATACAGCTTCTTCTTATATGATAGGTGATTCCATAAGCGATATTCTTGCGGGAAAGGCAGCAGGCGTAAAGACAGTGTTCATAGGGGATCTGAAATGCGATGCCTGTAAGAAGCTGTGTGATAAGGAACCGAACCTTACGGCTTCGGATATCCTAAAGGCTGCACAGGCTGTGGAATGAAGGCCTGAAGGGGCAAACCGGCTCATAAGTCTGCGCAGGCATAATGAAAAATGGGCTTTATCCAAGCAACATGAAAATACAGGAGGGAAGAAATGAGTAAGGCTTATATTGACAGTTATCTGGAAGAAACACAGAAGATCGTGGAGACGGTTGACAGGGACCAGATTGAAAAAGGAATTTTGATCTTACGGGAGACAAGAGATAACGGAGGAAGACTCTTCATACTCGGCGTAGGCGGAAGTGCCGCAAATGCATCTCATGCCGTAAACGATTTCAGAAAGATCGGAAAGATAGAGACCTATGCACCTACGGATAATGTATCCGAGCTTACGGCAAGGACCAATGACGAGGGATGGGAGACGACTTTCTGTGAGTGGTTAAAGACCTCGAAGATATGTGAAAAGGATACGATCATGGTATTCTCCGTGGGCGGAGGGAGCGAGACCACTTCCCTTAACATAGTAAACGCACTTAAGCTCGGCAAGGAAAAAGGAGCAAAGGTAATATCCATAGTCTCAAGGACCGGAGGATATTCCAAGCAGGTATCCGATGCCTGTGTGCTGATACCTGTTGTGAATGAATCGAGGATCACGCCGCATGCCGAGGGATGGCAGGGAGTTATATGGCATCTGATGGTTAATGCGCTGTAACAGGAAATCATAATAAAAAAAGAAAGGGTGGTATGAGTATGAAATTTGAGGATCTTAAGGTAACGGTATATGCAGACGGTGCCGACATCGAGGGCATGAAAGAGGAGTATAGGAAGGGATATGTAAAGGGCTTTACCACTAATCCCACGCTCATGAAGAAGGCAGGAGTAAAGGATTATGTAAGTTTTGCAAAGGAAGCTCTTAAGGAAATCCCTGATCTTCCGCTTTCACTTGAGGTCTTTGCCGATGATTTCGATACAATGGAGAAGGAAGCAAGGGTCATAGCAGCACTCGGAGACAATGTATTTGTAAAGATACCGATCACCAATTCACAGGGTGAGTCTTCCATACCGCTCATTAAGAAGCTTTCGGAAGACGGACTGCAGTTAAATGTGACCGCTATCCTTACACTTGAGCAGGTAAGGGAAACCGTGGATGCCTTTAAAGAGGGCACAAAGAACATAGTATCCGTTTTTGCCGGAAGGATACTTGATACGGGAGTGGATGCGGTTCCCATCATGAAGGAAGCAACAAAGATCTGTCATGAAAAGCCCGGCACAATGTCCCTCTGGGCAAGCTGCAGGGAGGTGTACAACATCATCCAGGCGGATCAGTGCGGGACAGACATCATAACAGTTACAAATGCGATACTCGCAAAGCTTCCGAATCTCGGAAAAGACTTAAAGCAGCTTTCGCTTGAGACCGTAAGGATGTTTGTAAATGATGGAAAAATGTTGGGATTTTCGATCTTAGGCTGAGAAAACCTGTATAATTTGTACAAAAATGCGGAAAAATAAGGGAAAATGCGAAACAGGATTTGACAAACACGCATAATTAGGATATATTCTTACATAATGAGATAATAAAGCCAATAAAATCAATATATTTTTACGCTTATTGAAAGGAGTACAAAATGGCAGAAGAGAAGAAACCTGCAGCTACCGTTAAGGCAGTAGCTAAGAAGGTAGAAGTAAAGAAGGCAGAGCCTGTAAAGAAGGCAGCACCCGCAAAGAAGGCAGCACCTGCAAAGAAGGCAGCAGCACCTGCAAAGAAGGCAGAGCCCGCTAAGAAGGCAGAGCCCGCAAAGAAAGCAGAGCCCGCAAAGAAGGCAGCACCTGCAAAGAAGCCGGCTGCAAAGAAGCCTGCCAAGAAGATCGCTGTTAAGGAGAACATCGTATTCCAGTTCAACGGAAAAGAGATCGACGTAAAAGAGCTTGTTAAGAAGGCAAAGGCTGCTTACAAGGCTGCCGGAAACAAGGATGCAGTTAAGGAAGTTACTGTATATGTTAACTGTAATGAAGGAATGGGTTATCCCGAGGTTAACGGAAAGAACTCATATGACGGACTTGAGGGCTTCAGCGTAGAGGACTGATAAGTCAGAGAGTTTGATATAACAAAAAAGAGCACTGTCTTCTGGCAGTGTTCTTTTTTGCGTTGTGCGCACAGGATTCATTAAAACGATCAGTGGAAAGAACTCTCGTGGTCGTAGGCGGCAACATCCTCGGAAAATTTTAACAGGGTGTCAAAAGAGGTTTCCTTTGTCACTTCTTTTTTCCCGTCCCTCATACATTCATATATGTAGTAACTGATGTCTTTGTTGAAATGTGAATAATCCATGTAATTGTCAAGATCCGTGATCACGTCCCAGTCATCCTGGAAATAGAAGATACGGACATTGTCATATGCAAGCAGGCTGTTAAACAGCTCATTCTGTGCGCATATCTCGGCCGTAAGCCTTCCGCGCAGTATGCAGTCATCCCAGTACAGAATACTGTAGGGAGGACTGAAGAATATGAATTCAACCTCAGGATAAGCCTCGATATATGAAGTCATTCCGTCTATTAACCTTCCGGTATTCTGATAATACGTATCGAACCTTTCCTCATCCCTTTTCTGCATTAGCCTGTATTTGAGATAATCGGCTCTTGCCACGTATTTGTCGAATCTGTATCTGTCTGACAAGCAATAGGCATTATCCGCTGAAAACCCGTTCTCAACGTTGTTTATGATGTATACGGGAAGAAACAGAAACGTGACGGATTTATTCCACAGATAGTATATATCATCAAGGACATCATCATTTTCAAGATGTGAAGGGACAGTGGAAGGGTATTCATCGGGATTCTGAAGCATCATATAATTATCAAGCGAGATTATTACGGTCTTTATCCCGAGCTTTGACAGGACAATATTCAAAAGCTTTGAATAATCATCAAAATGCCCTCCCCGCATGGGAAGCTTTACCGTATTGTTTCCCAGGACATTATCATTAAACCAGGATGCCCTGAAATTCTCACACATCGACGAGCCGACTATGGCCGTATCGTAATCCATGTATCTGGCAACGCCGATCATCTGTCCCCTTTCCTCCGTCTCGACTGCAGCAAGACCGAAGTAAGGTGCATGATAATGAACAAAGGGATCTATAAGGATGACAAGCACTGCGATCAGTATGAGCATCCCTGCATAATATGAAATTGTCCGTACAAAAAACTGTTTTCCTGTCATGTCCCTATGTAATGAGATCCCTGCATAAGGCTGCCGGGGTTTTGGTCCGGGCTATGGTTAAGAGCCGCAGTCTGTACTGATAGGAAAAAAAGTCCCCCGTTACCTGCATATGTGAGCTCATCACAATAACAGTAACGGGGGCTTTTCTTTTATCAGTCTATTTGATCACGATATTTTCAATATCCGTATCCTGGATTACGCAGATAAAGGTCTTTCCGTTATTGATCTCTATCTCATTTCCTTCCATGTCATAGTACTTGACCGGAGCAAGGTCCACGTTTCCGTCCTTTACATCCGTGATATCCTTCTGCCACTGGCCCACAACATAGTGTCCCTTGGTAAAGTACTGTATCAGTCCGCCTGCATGGCAGTCAAAAGCAAGATAATCCTTCTCGTCAAGCTGTACCCACTTGTTATACTGGAAGATGACATTATCATAGGAAAGAGTCTCACCGGTAAGATCATCTATCTGGGGTCCGCCGTACTGATATCTGTCGTATTTTCCCGTCTCTTCATTATATTCAAACCAGGGCTTGTTGATCTTGTAATTGGGAGCCATGTAAGTTGCAACATTGCCGCCCTCGTTCGTAACCTCTTCATCAAGGCCGCAGAATAAGAACTTCCTCTTGAAGCCGTCATAATGGTTTTCCCTGTAGCCTAGCTTCTTGATGCCTGCATCAATGCCTGCCTTGGAGGTATATACGTTATGCGGTGCCTGTCTGTCCGTGGTCCTGTAGAAACAGGTATCACCGGCCTCGCCAAGACCGTTTAAGTTATCAACATAATCTCTTCCGAGCAGATCCACCGCATAGGCAGCCTGTCCGAAATGCATGTATATCGCATCAAATTCAAGAGCCGTATATACAAAGTACTCTCTGCAGCTTCGTATCGAACCTATCTTGTCAAGGTCATCGTAGTTTTCAAACAGACCCATGAGTCTTGTGATGCCACCCTCGACAACGAATTCGTATACCACATCCGCATAGGAGATCCCGCTCATAGGCTGTGCAGCCTCGAGATTATTAAGCATGATAGCAAGAGGACGTCTGTTTCCGATCTTTTCATCCACAAGATTTCCGGAGAGATAGCTTCTCATCATTCCCTCAGGGATCACTTCAGTCTCTTCGGCAGGCGTATCCACCGGATCGTTAACTGAGGTATCATCCTTTACGGCCTGGGTAGCCTGAGCAGTAGGCTGATTATCCGGATTTGAGGCCGGATCCTGTTTATCCCTCTTCTTCTTGCAGCCGCAGATCAGGCATACCGAAAGAACAAGGATAACCAAAGCAGCTATTCTTAAGTGTTTTTTGCTTAATTTCATATATAAAGATCTCCTGAATCGCTCTGTTTTATTAAACCAACTCCACTACATGGTACACTCATATTCAATAAAAATCAAGAAAATCCGAACAGAAGCAGGCAGCAGTCAGTCAGTCGGAACATCAAAGGACGAATACGAAATACGGTTCAGTTTATGAATTTTTCACGATTATTAAATCTCCGTTACCTTATTATTATGTGTTGACATGGATATGTAATGGTGATATTTTATTACATAGGTGTTAGCACTCTATCGAGATGAGTGCTAACAATTTGAAAAGGGTGTGATCAGATGGAACTGAGTGAGCGAAAGAAAAATATCCTGTATGCGATCATCAAGACCTATCTGGAATCGGGAGAGCCCGTAGGTTCGAGGACTATATCCAAGTATTCCGACTTAAACCTAAGCTCTGCCACCATCAGAAACGAGATGTCCGATCTGGAGGAGATGGGATATATTCTGCAGCCTCATACCTCTGCAGGACGTATTCCTTCCGACAAGGGCTACAGATTCTATGTTGACCGCCTGATGGAGGACAAAGAGCGCGAGGTCAATGAGATGAAAGAGATCCTCGTGGAAAAGGCTGACAAGATCGAGAGGGTCCTTAAGCAGGTTGCAAGATCTCTTTCCGTAAACACCAATTATGCTGCAATGATCTCTGCTCCGCAGTATCACCGCAACAAACTGAAGTTCATACAGCTCTCCAGGATGTCGGACAGCCAGATCGTGGTTGTCATTGTGATCGAGGGCAACATCATAAAGAACCAGATCATAGACATTGAGGAACCTATTGACGACGAGACGATGCTCAAGCTTAACATCCTGTTAAACACAAGCATGAACGGTCTTACGATAGATGAGATCAACCTCGCAATGATCACGAAGATGAAGGAACAGGCAGGGATCCACAGCAGATTTATCTCGGATGTGATCGATGTGGTGGCAGAGGCTGTAAAGGGTGATGAGGATCTCGAAATATATACAAGCGGTGCCAACAACATCTTCAAATATCCGGAGCTTGCCGATAATGAAAAAGCAAGCGAGATCATATCGGCCTTTGAAGAAAAAAAGCAGCTGTCTGAAATTGTATATGATACTCTTTCAAACAACACGGATGAAGGCCGCGGGATACAGATATATATAGGAGAGGAATCTCCGGTCAAGAATATGAAAAACTGCAGTGTTGTTACCGCAACCTATGAGCTTGACGAGGGAATGCAGGGTACGATAGGGATCATCGGTCCGAAACGTATGGATTATGACAAGGTTGTTGATACCCTTAAGTCACTGACAAGCCAGCTCGACGAAATGTACAGGAAAAAAGAATAAAATCCATGAAAGGAGCTTTTTGATATGTCTGAGATCGATGAAGAGACATTAGATAAGGAAGAAAAAGATTTATCGGAAAATGCGGAAGAGAAGCCCGAAACCGGGGCAGAGTCAGATAACCCGGAAACAGACGATACTCAAAGCCCGGATGAGTCTGATAATGAGGGTGCCGAAAGTAATCCCGAAGCTTTAGAGCCTGATGACGGCACTGAACAGGATGAAGGATCGGACGAAGCAGATGAGCCGGTAAATGATGATAATGAACCGTCCGGCACAGAAGAAGGACAGCCCAAGGAAGAAAAGAAGAAGTTCGGCAAAAAGAAAAAGGACAAAAAAGATAAAAAGGATGAGCTCATTGAGGAACTGACAGACAGGGTAAAGCGTCAGATGGCAGAATTTGAGAACTTCAGAAAGCGTACTGACAAGGAAAAATCCTCAATGTATGAAATGGGCGCCAAGTCCGTGATAGAAAAGATCCTGCCGGTCATCGACAACTTTGAAAGAGGGCTCGATACAGTATCGGATGAGGAAAAGGAATCAGGATTCTGCGAAGGCATGAACAAGATATACAAGCAGCTTTTAACAGAACTTGAAAACCTCGGAGTAAAGCCCATAGAGGCCCTTGGAAAAGAGTTCGATCCTAATCTTCACAATGCTGTAATGCAGGTGGACAGCGAAGAGTACGAAAGCGGAGTCATAGCCCAGGAGCTGCAGAAGGGATACACATACAGGGACAGCGTGGTACGTCACAGTATGGTAGCGGTAGTTAAGTAGGTAAACAATAACGGAACCGTAAAGGTTCAGATCAGATAAAGACAGAAATCATAAGGAGGATGAGACCATGAGTAAGATAATAGGAATTGATCTTGGAACAACAAACAGCTGCGTAGCAGTTATGGAAGGTGGAAAGCCCACGGTTATAGCAAATACCGAGGGAGCAAGGACAACACCTTCAGTCGTTGCTTTTACAAAGAACGGCGAGAGGCTCGTAGGTGAGCCCGCAAAACGTCAGGCAGTCACAAATGCCGAGAATACTATCTCTTCCATCAAGAGAGAAATGGGTTCGGATTACAAGAGACAGATAGGTGACAAGAAGTATTCGCCCCAGGAGATCTCTGCAATGATCCTTCAGAAGCTTAAGGCAGATGCTGAGAGCTATCTCGGTGAAAAGGTTACCGAGGCCGTTATCACGGTTCCCGCTTATTTCAATGATGCCCAGAGGCAGGCTACCAAGGATGCCGGTAAGATCGCAGGACTTGATGTAAAGAGGATCATCAATGAGCCTACGGCTGCAGCCCTTGCATACGGACTTGATAACGAAAAAGAGCAGAAGATCATGGTATATGACCTTGGAGGCGGTACCTTCGATGTTTCCATCATAGAGATAGGCGAAGGTGTTATCGAGGTTCTTGCTACAAACGGTAACAACAGACTCGGCGGAGATGACTTCGACCAGAAGATCACGGATTATATGCTTGCAGAATTTAAGAAGAATGAGGGTGTTGATCTTTCAAATGACAAGATGGCTCTTCAGAGATTAAAGGAAGCAGCAGAGAAAGCTAAGAAAGAGCTTTCAAGCGCAACAACGACAAACATCAACCTTCCGTTCATCACGGCTACCGCTGAGGGACCCAAGCATTTTGACATGAACCTTACAAGAGCAAAGTTTGATGAGCTCACACACGATCTTGTCGAGATGACAACGGTTCCCGTACAGAATGCTTTAAGCGATGCAGGAATAACGGCATCCGAGCTCGGACAGGTACTTTTGGTCGGCGGTTCAACACGTATACCCGCCGTACAGGATAAGGTTAAACAGCTTACAGGCAAAGAGCCTTCCAAGAACTTAAATCCCGATGAGTGTGTAGCACTCGGTGCTTCGATCCAGGGCGGAAAGCTTGCAGGCGATGCAGGTGCAGGTGAGATCCTCTTACTGGATGTTACTCCGCTTTCACTTTCCATCGAGACCATGGGCGGTGTTGCCACAAGGCTAATCGAGAGAAATACGACCATTCCTACCAAGCACAGCCAGATATTCTCTACTGCCGCTGACAATCAGACGGCTGTTGATATCAACGTTGTACAGGGTGAAAGACAGTTTGCAAAAGACAACAAGTCGCTCGGCCAGTTCCGTCTCGACGGCATCCCTCCGGCAAGGAGAGGCGTTCCTCAGATCGAGGTTACTTTTGATATCGATGCAAACGGTATAGTAAATGTATCCGCCAAGGATCTTGGAACAGGAAAAGAACAGCACATCACGATCACTTCAGGCTCCAACATGTCTGATGCTGAAATAGACAGGGCTGTCAAGGAAGCAGCCGAGTTCGAGGCTCAGGACAAGAAGCGTAAGGAAGCCATTGATGCCAAGAATGATGCTGATTCCTTCGTATTCCAGACAGAGAAGGCTCTTGAGGAAGTCGGCGACAAGCTCGATCCTGCAGACAAGTCAGCTGTTGAAACAGAGCTTAACAACTTAAAGGAAATGGTTGGAAAGCTTGATGCCGATAACATGACCGAGGAGCAGGTCGTAGAGCTTAAGGCGGCTCAGGAAAAGGCAATGCAGAGTGCACAGAAGCTTTTCGAAAAGATGTATGAAAACGTTCAGGGCCAGGCAGGAGCACAGGGTGCAGGTCCTGACATGAGCGGCATGAACATGGGCGGCGGCGCAGGTTCTGCCACCGGAACGGAACAGCCCTATGACGGTGATGTTGTGGACGGAGACTATAAAGAAGTATAAGGTAAACTGAAATGGCAGAGTCCAAGAGAGATTATTATGAGGTCTTAGGCGTTGAAAAAAGCGCCGATGACGCGACCCTAAAAAAAGCATACAGAACGCTTGCAAAAAAATATCATCCGGATATGAATCCGGGAGATGCCGAGGCTGAAAAGAAGTTTAAGGAAGCATCGGAAGCATATGCAGTTTTATCCGATCCGGATAAAAGGAAAATGTATGACCAGTATGGCCATGCCGCCTTTGAAAATGGCGGAGCCGGTGGTTTCGGGGGCTTTGATTTCGGCTCTATGGACTTTAACGATCTGTTCGGCGATATTTTCGGCGATATATTCGGCGGTTCAAGATCAAGAAGCAGATCTTATAACGGGCCCATGAAGGGCGCCAATGTCCGCACCAGCGTCCGCATAACCTTTGAAGAAGCGGTATTCGGATGCGATAAGGATATTGAACTGACACTTAAAGAGACCTGTAAAAGCTGCGGCGGGTCGGGGGCAAAGCCCGGCTCGCAGATAGACAGCTGTACAAAATGCGGCGGCAAGGGACAGGTTGTCATGACCCAGCAGACTCTGTTCGGAATGGTGCAGAATGTACAGACCTGTCCGGAATGCCGCGGATACGGCAAGATCATCCGTGACAAATGTACCTCCTGCCACGGAACCGGCTATACCTCTGAAAGAAAAAAGATACAGGTAACAATACCTGCAGGTATCGATAACGGACAGAGTGTAAGGATAAGGGAGAAGGGCGAGCCCGGACAGAACGGCGGCCCGAGAGGCGATCTCTTAGTCGAAGTGATCGTACAGAGACATCCCAAGTTCGTAAGACAGGATATGAACATATTCTCAACGGTCAACATATCCTATGCTCAGGCTGCTCTTGGCGGAGAAGTCTTAATAGATACGATCGACGGAATGGTATCCTATGATGTAAAGCCCGGAACCCAGACCGATACCAAGGTCAGACTTAAGGGCAAAGGAGTGCCGTCGTTACGTAACAAGCAGGTACGGGGGGATCAGTATGTTACTCTGGTCGTACAGGTACCTTCACACTTAAGCAACGAGGCCAAGGATCTGCTTAAGAGATTTGATGAGCTTACCGACAATTCCCTCCATGCCGTTGACAATTACAAGGACAAGAAGGACGGCAAGGAGAAAGATAAAAAGAAAAAGGGACTGTTTAAATAGATCAGACATGATCTTATAAACAGCCGTTACAGAAAAAGAAAGATCCCTTAAACAGGGGTCTTTCTTTTATGACGATCATTCATCAGGAGATATGATATATCTCTTTGTAGACCATCTTTCCATTTACATTATCGGAGCGCATTAATGAAACCTTCTTAACCATCATGGATGTATCAGGGATAGCGATCTTTCCGGCTTTACCTGCGGATCTTCTTATGAGGGTGATGTGAGGCGTGAATTTCTTACGGTCATATTCAATGCCTGCGTTATCAAGAGCCTTACGGATATCGCTTGCAAGACTGTTTATTCCCTGACCGCCGCGGGTAGCGACATACAGAAGATCGCCGAAATGACCGGTCTCGGTGTAATCAAGCTTGAAGGGTTTGAACTTTACCGTTGACAGAGCATCCTCCACAGGTTTGCTGTCAGGCATTTCACCGATAAAGCACAGTGTCAGATGGAGGTTCTGTACCGGCGTAAAGCTTCCCGTTACACCTGCTTCCTTGAGATCGTGTAATATTTTGATCGCTGCCTTTTTCATTTCATCAGACAGCTCTATCGCTACAAACAGACGCATTTTTTCTCCTTACAGATAGTCGCTTCGGTTGCAGATCTTTAAGTTTTCAAGTACCTTCTTGATATCCCCGGTATGATCCTTGTCGCAGATGAGGGTTGCATCCTCGGTGTCCACGATCACGAGATCCTCAAGGCCTACGGTTGCTATGAGCTTATCGGTGCCCTGGATGATACAGTTGGTGGTATTTATGGTCACGATATTTCCGTTTACTATATTGCCGTATTCATTTGATTTCTTGATCCTCTCAAGGGCAAGCCATGAACCCACATCATCCCATCCGAAGGTTCCGGGTATCGTAAATATGTTCTCTGCCTTTTCCATTATTCCGTAGTCTATAGAAATGGAAGGGAACTTCGGGAATATTTTCTCTATGACCTCATCCTGCATGGATGTGCCTATCGCATCTTTGATCTCCATTACGCCTTCGAATACATCGGGCATGAACCTCTCAAATTTCTGAAGTATCGTTGATACCTTCCATAAGAACATTCCGCTGTTCCAAAGGTAATCATCCGATGCGACATATTCCTTGGCTTTTTCAAGATCCGGCTTTTCCACAAATCGCTCGACTTTAAATGCTCTGCCGGAGTCTTCGGTGAATTTGTTAACGAACTTGATATATCCGTATCCCGTTTCGGGATGATCGGGCGCAATACCTATGGTTACCAGGTTATCTCCCTTTGCGGCGATCTCGCAGCCATCCTTTAAGGTTGCCTGATACATGGAGCTGTATTTTACCAGATGATCGGACGGAAGTACCATCATTATCGCATCGTCGTATTTTTTTGATATATATGCGGCGGCAAGAGCTATACAGGGCGCGGTGTTCCTTCCCACGGGTTCACAGATTATGTTCTCCCTGGGGATCTCGGGAAGCTGCTTTTTAATGAGCGACAGATAATCCCTGTTTGTTGCTATATAAATGTCTTCTGCATCAACTATCGGAAGGAGCCTTTCCACCGTAAGCCGGATCATGGTCTTTCCGTCATCGGTTAAGGATAGGAACTGCTTGGGCATGTTCTTTCTGCTCCTGGGCCAGAATCTCTCTCCTCGTCCGCCTGCCATAATAAGTGCTGTAGTCTGCATGATATCCTCCTGATTCTGTCTTTAAATAATTATAAATCTTTACAAAAGACAATTTCAAGACAGACGCGGAAAATCATGCTATTATACAAAAGGTTAGGGTAATTATGACTGGCAGATAAGGATTTGTTCACACATGAAATACAACAGATACACGATAAAGACTACAACGCAGGCAGAGGACATCATAGCGGCGGCTCTTGACGAGCTTGGTGTGGAAGGTGTAGAGATAGAGGACAGCGTGCCTTTATCAGACAGCGAAACGGCTGAGATGTTTGTTGACATCCCTCCCGTTTACGGTGAAGATGACGGTACAGCCTGCATAAGCTTTTATCTGGATGCATCAGAAGATCACAGCACGCTTCTTGAGGATATCCGCAGGGAACTTGATTCTATCAGTACATATGCGGATATCGGAGAGGGTAAGATCACTGTCACAGAGCTTGCAGATGAGGATTATCTGAATAACTGGAAGCAGTATTTCCACCAGTTTGAGATCGATGATATCCTCTTTATACCGTCATGGGAGGATGTCCCGGATGAGGACGGTGACAGGCTTGTGATCCACATCGATCCCGGTTCGGCCTTTGGTACCGGAAAGCACGAGACCACCAACATGTGCATAAAGGCCCTTAAAAAGAACGTTAAGGAAGGCTCAACCATATTGGATGTAGGCACGGGAAGCGGGATACTCTCGATCATGGCATACAAATTCGGGGCAGCAGCAGCTGTCGGCACTGATCTTGATGTATGTGCGATAGATGCCGTCAGGGATAACATGGAGGCAAACGGCTTAAGCGACTCGGGCTTTGAGCTGATCATCGGAAATATCATAGATGATAAGGAAATACAGGACGAGGTCGGCTACGACAGATACGATATCGTGGTTGCAAATATACTTGCGGAGGTGCTCATAAAGCTGATACCGCAGGTTAAGAAGCATCTGAAAAAGGACGGGGTACTCATCCTGTCAGGTATAATTGATGATAAGGAAGAGCTTGTGACCGAAACCCTTAAGGCAAACGGCTACGAAGTAACAGAGTCAGATCACATGGGAGAGTGGGTCGCACTTACTGCCGGCAAATGCTCGGAGTGATCATACCGGGGTGGGCGGCATCGTAGGGAGTGCAGGATAGCAGAGACAGGATATAATTTTGCAATGTACAGGTTTTTTGTTGGAAGCGATCATATAAACGATAAAGAGATCTTTATAAACGGTCCTGATCATAATCACATCAAAAACGTGTTAAGGATAAGGCCGGGGGAAGAGATATCCGTACAGATCCCGGGAGACGGGAATGAATACAGATGCGCTCTTGAGAGATTTGAAGATGACCGTGCGATACTTAAGCTTCTCTTTATCAAGGAAGATAATGTCGAGCTTCCAAACAGGATATATCTCTTTCAGGGGCTTCCAAAGAGCGATAAGATGGAGCTCATAATACAGAAAGCGGTGGAGCTCGGGGTATACGAGATAATACCGGTAAGCATGAAGCGATCGGTAGTAAAGCTTGATGAGAAAAAGAAAGAGTCAAAGAGGACAAGATACAATGCGATCTCGGAAGCAGCAGCAAAACAGGCTAAAAGAGGGATCATACCAAAGATAACTAACGTTATGTCATTTAAGGAAGCCGTGGAGTATGCTAAAGAGACAGATATTAAGTTACTGCCATATGAGCTTCATGACAATAATACCTTTGAGGATACGAGGAAACTTCTCGAAAACATAAAAAGGGGTGAGTCCGTTTCGGTATTCATAGGTCCCGAAGGAGGCTTTGAGGATGACGAGGTGGAGCTTGCAAAAAGTTCCGGCTTTAAAGAGATCACTCTGGGTAAGCGTATACTCAGAACAGAGACCGCAGGCATGACTGTGCTTTCATGGCTCGTATATCTTCTTGAGGGGTAGAAAATTAAAGCAACTGTTCAGACCCGGACTCGGAAATACCTTGTATTTCGGCATTATTCGGTTCTCAACAGATAGAAAATAAAAGTTAAAACAAGATTTAATAAAAGGAAACAGAAGCAGAATGGAAGTCTATCTGGATAATTCCGCGACTACAAGGGTATATGATGAGGTGGCAGCTCTGATGAAAGAGGTGATGCTTGAGGATTACGGGAATCCATCCAGCATGCACAATATGGGAGTCAGGGCAGAAAAATATGTCAGGGAAGCGACGGAGATCCTTGCCGGGACACTAAAAGTGAAGGAAAAAGAGCTTATATATACCTCCTGCGGTACGGAATCCGACAATATGGCTCTTATCGGTACATACATGGCTAATAAAAGAGCCGGAAATCATATCATAAGTACCAAGATCGAGCACCCCGCCGTAAAAGAGCCTCTTAAATATCTGGAGGAACAGGGCGCAGAGGTAACCCTTCTTGGTACGGATGAATACGGCTGCGTGAGTGTTGAGGATCTGAAAAAAGCGATCAGAAAAGACACCATACTGGTATCAGTGATGCATACCAACAATGAATCGGGTGCCGTTCAGCCTATAGAAGAGATCGGTGCGATGCTTAAGAAGCAGGATCATAAGATACTCTTTCATGTGGATGCGGTTCAGGGATACGGTAAGGCACGTATATATCCCAAAAGAGCAGGGCTCGATCTGCTCTCGGTAAGCGCTCATAAGATACACGGCCCGAAGGGCATGGGTCTTCTGTATGTGGATGAGAAGGTTAAAATAAAGCCCGTTATCCTTGGCGGAGGCCAGCAGAAGGGCCTAAGATCGGGTACTGAGAACGTACCGGGCATTGCAGGACTTGCAAAGGCGGCAGAGATAATATATGAAGATTTCGATGAAAAGCTTGAAAGCCTGTATGAGCTTAAGGGATATTTCATGGAGGGGCTTAAAGGACTTGACGGTCTCCTTGGAATAAACGGTGAAAAGGATGATATAAAAAAGACAGCACCCCATATAATCAGTGCCTCATTTGACGGTATCAGGGCGGAGGTACTGCTGCATGCCCTTGAGGAGAAGGGGATATATGTTTCCTCAGGTTCAGCCTGTTCGAGCAACAAGCCTTCCATCTCCGAGACCCTTCTTGCAATGGGGGCAGAAAAAAAGAGACTGGACAGCACGGTGAGATTCAGCATGTCCTTTGATACCACGAGAGAAGAGATTGACTATACACTTTCGGCTTTGAGAGAGCTGTTGCCCGTATTAAGCAAATACAGAATAAAATAACAAACGGTGTGTTGACTGAAAAAATGACCCGGGAAAGAAATAAATATCAAAAGTTATTCAAAAGCCGTACAAAGTAAAGAGACAATATTACTAACAGGGAGAATATCATGCAGTACAAAGCCTTTTTGATCAAATATGCTGAAATAGCGATAAAGGGAAAGAACAGATATCTGTTTGAGGACGCGCTTGTCAGACAGATAAAGTATGCCCTTAAAAAGACGGAGGGAAGCTTTGCCGTTACAAAGACCCAGGGCAGGATCTACATTGAGTGTCTGTCAGATTATGACTATGATGATGTGGTTGAGAAGCTTTCAATGGTCTTTGGCATTACCGGGATCTGTCCGGTCGTACAGCTTGAGGACAGGGGTTTTGAAGAGCTTACAAAAGATGTGCTTAAATATATAGATGATGTCTATCCCGATAAGAATAAGACCTTTAAGGTACATGCAAGAAGGGCTAGAAAGGATTATCCTCTCGATTCGCAGGAGATCAATGCAGCGCTCGGAGAAAAGATCTTAAACGAATATCCCGAAATGAAGGTTGATGTTCATGATCCCGATATCATGCTGAGTATCGAGATAAGGGAAGTGATCAATATTTATTCGGTGACCATAAAGGGACCGGGCGGAATGCCTGTTGGCACAAACGGAAAGGGACTGCTGCTATTGTCCGGAGGCATAGATTCTCCGGTAGCCGGATACATGATAGCAAAGAGAGGCGTCAAGCTTGATGCCGTCTATTTCCATGCGCCTCCGTATACAAGCGAGAGGGCCAGGCAGAAGGTTATAGATCTTGCAAGGACAGTATCACAGTACACGGGTCCGATATACCTGCATGTGATCAACTTTACCGATATCCAGCTCTATATCTATGAAAACTGCCCTCATGACGAGCTTACCATTATTATGAGAAGATACATGATGCGTCTGGCCGAGGATATAGCAAAGAAAACGGAGTGCTTGGGGCTCATCACGGGAGAGAGTATCGGTCAGGTTGCTAGCCAGACCATGCAGTCGCTTGCTGCAACCAACGAAGTATGCACAATGCCCGTCTACAGGCCCCTTATAGGCTTTGACAAGCAGGAGATAGTGCAGATATCCGAAAAGATAGGTACCTACGAGACTTCCATTCTTCCGTTTGAGGACTGCTGTACTATTTTTGTTGCCAAGCATCCGGTCACCAAGCCGAATATTAATATAATAAAGAGATCGGAATCAAAGCTTTCCGAAAAGATAGATGATCTGTACAAAACAGCTCTTGAGACAGACGAGGTGATCGTTGTAAAGTGACGGATTACAGACAGAACAGAAAAAAAGAATATCTGATCCTGTTTCTGTCAGGCTGTATTATCGGTGCAGCCTGCTTTCTTATTGTGTACGGATACAGGATATTGAATCCCTTATATGATGACTGGCTGTTTACCGGGGATATGGATCTCAGGCAGCATTATATCGGATTCTGCCATTTCAGACAGAGCAGATGGCAGTTTCCGATCGGACTTATAGAGACTCTCTCATATCCGAACAGCATGTCTGTCATATATACGGATTCCATCCCGCTGTTTGCTGTTTTCTTTAAGCTGATCTCCTATATCCTTCCGGTAAGATTCCAGTATTTCGGGATCTTCGGTCTTATCTCGTTTATGCTTATGGGGGGACTGTCCGCCCTTCTTCTTAGGAGATTTACCGATAACAGATATATCGCTCTTACGGGTTCGGTTTTCTTTATCCTTGCCTATCCTGTCATCCAGAGGCTCTATTATCATACAGCGCTGTCCGCACAGTGGATCATTATCCTCTGTCTTGACCTGTGGCTTTATCAGGAGGAGTTAAGCGAAAAAAAGAGAGTGATCCTCTGGAGTCTGATGGGCTTTCTCTGTGTGGCGGTCCACTCCTATTTCCTGCCAATGGCAGGGCTTATCATGCTGTGTGCGGTGACCGATCAGATCATAGCCGCAGGATCAGCAGACGAAGGCCGGTCCGCAAACGGAGATAAAGAAGATGGTCTGATAAAACGGTTTACAAGCGCACTTAAAAGACCGGCAGCAAAGCCGGGATTTGCGGCAATAGCAGGCTTTTGCGCATCAGCTCTTGCAAATCTCTATATCCTTGGAGGCTTTTACGGCGGGACGGATGCCTCGGGTCCGGGACTCGGTACTTTTAACAGCAATCTGAACACCTTTATAAATCCGTTAACTGACGGAAAAGTATATGGAAGTCTTCCTTTATATAATGGTTTTCAGTATGAGGGCTTCGGATACCTCGGCTTCGGGATCATCTGTCTGCTTGCGGCAGCAGTCGTGATCTATGCTGTAGGACGCCGTGTTTTGCCAAAAACTCAGAACAACACAGACTTACAGCCGGAACGCACCCCGGAAAAAGAGCAGCAAAAAGATAAGGAAAAAATATTTGCATACGGCTACAGGGTCCGCATCGCTTTCGTATTGTTTGCGGTATCCTTTGCGATGGCGGTTCTTCCGATGGTCACTTTTAATGAAAAAAAGCTCTTCGGTATTCCCTATCCTGCACTCATTCACAGACTGCTAAGCATTTTCCGCTCAAACGGCAGGTTTATCTGGCCCTGCGTGTATCTGCTTATGCTTGCCGCGATCATAATACCTGCAAAGCTTTTAAAAAACAGGGCAGGGATATCGGTGCTCCTTATCGTGGCTGCACTTGTTCTGCAGCTTTACGATATCTCTTATATGCTTTCCTATAAGCATGACCAGTTTGCAAAAGAGCAGAAGTATGACAATGTCTGGATGACAATGACCCATATACCCGATCCGGAGCGGTTTTCAGGCTTTGTATTTCTGTACAATGAAAACGATATAATCATGGATACGGCTTTTTATGCGTATTTAAACGGGATGTGGCAGAATAATTATTATTACGCCAGAGACATTGATGAAATGGTGAACCGTGACATAAACGAATGGAAGCATGAGCTTGCGAACGGAATGATAAGGGATGACATCATCTATATCTTCAGAGACGAGGATGCAGACGAAAGCCTCTTATCCGGGCTTGATCTTTCGACGAACCTTGACGGGCATATATATGGCTGGAAGAAATAAAAAAGGACAGCTGCCATAATGACAAATGCCCTTTGGTTGTTTTGCGGAAGCCAGATGATTAGATCATGTACGGCTTAATAACAGCCAAAACGTCATCTGCATTTCCTTCTGAATGGATGTTTAAGTCGATGGGCTTAGACAGATCCAGACTGAAGATTCCCATGATCGACTTTGCATCTATAACATATCTTCCGGATACTAAGTCAAAATCATAATCGAACTTGGTAATATCATTAACGAAAGACTTTACCTTATCGATAGAGTTTAAAGAAATCTGAACTGTTTTCATTATTATTACCTCCTGTTTTTCTTTGATTTACAAGACATATGATAATTCGGGCTATTTTAAAAGTCAATACGAAAAACCCAACAAAAATAAGGAGCATATAATGCTTAAAGTGGCATTTCATAATCTTGGCTGTAAAGTCAATTCATATGAAAATGAGAAAATGATACAAACGTTTGCTGAAAACGGATACAAAATTGTTCCCTTTGACCAAAAGGCGGATATTTATGTGATAAATACCTGTACGGTCACAAATATCGCGGACAGAAAATCAAGGCAGATGATACACAGGGCAAGGCAGTTAAATCCCGACGCCACAGTCGTAGCCTGCGGCTGTTATGTCGAAGCCCTGGCACGACGGACGGATAATACCAAAGATCCGGAAAATACCGCAGACGACCCTGCGATAGACATAGCTGTAAAAAACAGCGAAAAGACCGATATCGTAAGGATCGTCGAAGAGTATCTGAAGACTTCCGCAGGAGAATACGGATGCGAAAACAGGGAGTCTTCCCTGTATGAGCATACCAGAGCCGTCATAAAGATACAGGACGGCTGTGACCAGTTCTGCAGCTACTGTATCATTCCATTTGTAAGAGGAAGGGTAAAGAGCAGGGAAGAAGATGATATCTTAAAAGAGATCGGAAAGCTTGCCTTGGAGGGGACCAAAGAGGTAGTCCTTACGGGCATCCATCTAAGCTCCTACGGACTTGATAAAAAAGAAGAAAAGACAACCTATAACAGTGCTGCCGGTGAAGGAGAATATACCAACGAAGCTCTTATAAACCTTATACAAAAAACGAGTCAGATAAAGGGCATTGAGCGTATCCGTCTCGGATCGTTAGAGCCAAGGATAATAACAGATGCTTTTTTATCCCGGATATCGTCTGTGCCGGAGCTTTGTCCGCATTTTCACCTGTCGCTTCAGAGCGGATCGGATACGGTGCTTAAGAGGATGAACAGACACTATGATACGAAAGAATATCTTTCCAAAGTGGCAAAGATCAGGGAATATTTTGAGCATCCCGCGATAACCACTGATGTTATAGCCGGTTTTCCCGGGGAGACAGAAGAGGAATTTGAAACGACAAGGAAATTCCTTGAAAAGGCGGATCTGTACGAGGTCCATGTATTTAAGTATTCAAAAAGAGAAGGAACTACAGCGGCTTTAATGCCTCTTCAGTTAAGTGACAGGGAAAAGTCGCAGAGAAGCCGGATACTGATAGCTGACTCAGAGAACAGGATAAAGAGGTTCCTTAAGTATTATGAAAATAAAGAAACGGAAGTCCTGTTTGAGGAAGAACAGGTCATTAACGGGGAAACTTACTTCGTCGGATACAACAGGGAATATGTGAAATGTGTCTGCAAAAGTGAGGACGATCTTAAAAACAGGGTAGTAAAAGGTTATATAAGGGGATGTCTTACTGACAAAAAGGAAAGAGGTTCTGTAGTTCTTGTGTTTTGTATCTAACTTTGATACAATATCTATGATTTTTGTTTTGAGAAGACACAAGATGTACTAAAAAGGGGGATACCACTAAAATGCAGGATCTGGGAAGTACTCAACATTTTAACGTACAATCCGAGCCGGAAACCGGAGTGAAGCTTGTACTTGCAGCTGTATATGAAGCACTTACGGAAAAGGGATATAATCCGGTCAACCAGATAGTCGGTTATATAATGTCGGGAGATCCGACTTATATAACAAGTCACAATAACGCAAGAAGCCTGATCATGAAGGTTGAGAGAGACGAATTGGTGGAGGAGCTGTTAGAATCATATATCAGAAAAAATGGCTGGAAATGATATGCGCATAATGGGACTGGATTTCGGTTCAAAGACGGTCGGCGTTGCCGTATCCGATCCTCTTTTGATCACGGCACAGGGGATTGAGATAATCCGCCGCGAAAAGGAGAATAAGCTAAGAAGGACGTATGCAAGGATAGAAGAGCTTATAAAGGAATACGAAGTAGGCAGTATAGTGCTTGGATATCCTAAGAATATGAACAATACCATAGGGGAACGTTGCGAAAAGACGGAAGCGTTTAAAGAAGACCTTGAAAGACGCACAGGACTGAAGGTGGTGCTGTGGGATGAAAGACTTACTACCGTTGCTGCAGATAAAGCGATGGAGTACAGCGGTGTCAGAAAAGGTGACAGACATGAGTATGTGGATGAGATCGCTGCCGTCTTTATTTTACAGGGTTATTTAGAACGGCTGAGAAACGACAGGGAGCTTCGCAAGCAGAACCCTGAAAGGGGATAATGAATGGAAAAGCTTATATTTGATACAGATGAGGGGACCGAAGAGTTTTATATAATTGAACAGACAAGGGTGAACGGGAAGAGCTATATTCTCGTTACCAAAGAAGAGGATGCAGAGGATCCGGAAGTGATCATCCTGAGAGATGACTCGCAGGATACCGATAAGGAAAGTCTGTATGTTGCGGTGGAAGATGATGATGAGCTTGAAGCCATCGCGAAAGTATTTGAAGTATTACTGGATGAAGAAGATACAGAGGCAGAGTAATGAGATCGAAGGGGGCTGGCAAAGCCAGAATAATACCGCTTGGCGGGCTTGGGCAGATAGGCATGAACATCACCGCCGTAGAATACGGTACAGATATAATAGTCATCGACTGCGGGGTGGCATTCCCTGAGGATGACATGCTGGGAGTGGACCTTGTCATACCCGATATCGCCTATTTAAGGGATAATAAAGATAAGGTCAGAGGTCTTATCATCACTCACGGACATGAGGATCATATAGGAGCCATTCCTTATGTGATAAGTGACCTTAACATTCCAATATATGCTACCAGACTTACCATGGCGCTCATTGACAATAAGCTTAAGGAGCGGGGTCTTGAAAACAATATTGAAAGACATATCGTAAGCTATGGTGAAAAGCTTTCTTTCGGCAGTCTGGAAGTGGAATATATAAGGACCAATCACAGCATATCGGATTCGGCGGCGCTTGCGATCACCACACCCGTAGGCGTTATAATACATACGGGTGACTTTAAGGTGGATTATACGCCGGTTACCGGGGAACCCATAGATCTGCAGAGATTTGCCCAGTATGGCATCGAAGGTGTACTGGCTCTTATGTGTGATTCCACAAATGCGGAAAGACCCGGGTTCACAAGCTCTGAGAGAACGGTGGGAAAGGCATTTGAGTCCATTTTTTCGGATAATAAAGGTTCGAGGATATATGTTGCGACCTTTGCTTCAAATATAGACAGGGTGCAGCAGATCATAAATGCTGCCTACAGACACGGCAGAAAGGTGATAGTCCAGGGCCGGAGCATGGTCAATGCCGTGGAGACGGCAAGCGAGATCGGTTATCTGGATGTTCCGGATGATACCCTTATAGATATAGATGATGTGAACAGATATCCCGATGAACAGCTCGTTATCATAACGACGGGTTCACAGGGCGAGACAATGGCTGCCCTTAACAGGATAGTAAACAGCAAGGTAAAAAAGCTGCAGATAAAACCCGGAGATACCGTGATCTTCAGCTCCAACCCCATTCCCGGAAATGAAAAGGCCGTATCAAGGGTAATAAACGAGCTTTCCATGCAGGGAGCAAATGTTGTCTATCAGGACGCTCATGTTTCAGGCCACGCCTGCGCAGAGGAGATCAAGCTTATATATTCTCTGGTAAAGCCCAAATATGCGATCCCCGTTCATGGTGAATACAGACATTTAAAGGCTCAGGCCTCGATCGCAAAAGAACTCGGGATGGATCCTGAGCACATATTCATACTTGAGGCGGGTGATGTCCTTTCCCTTGATAAGGACAAAGCAAAAATAACGAGCAAAGTAAAGACGGGAGCCCTGTTTGTGGACGGACTCGGTATCGGGGACATAGGAAGTATCGTCCTGCACGACAGACAGGTGTTAGCTGAAAACGGAATGGTTGCCGTTATCACACCGATCGATGCCGATTCTTATGTCCGCATTGCCCCTCCGGAGATCATTTCCAGAGGATTTATCTATGTCAAAGAATCCGACGGAATAATGATAGAGATGACAGAGGTAGCATCGGAAGTCTACGACCGTCTGTTTGAAGCGGGAGAAAAGGATCATAACAAATACAAGGCAGAGATGAAGGATTCCATCGGAAGCCTGATCTGGCAGAAGATGAAGAGAAGACCCATGGTACTTCCGATTTTTATTGAAATATGATGACGGAAACGGTCAGCATTATAGTACCTGTATATAATGCGGAAAACTATATAGAGGATTGCATAAAGAGCCTTTTATCCCAGACCTGTGGTAATATTGAGATAATCCTTGTGGATGACGGAAGCCCGGACAGATGTCCGGACATCTGTGACGAATATATGAGGTCGGATAAAAGGGTAAAGGTGGTGCATCAGGAAAACAAGGGGCTTCCCGGAGCCAGAAACGCAGGTCTTAAAATGGCTGAGGGAAGTTTTGTGATGTTTGTGGATCCTGATGACTTCATAACCGCGGATGCTGTTTACAGGCTTATGTCTTCAGTCAGGGAAGATGATGATATCCTTATCTTTAACATAGTAAGAGATGACTGCAAAAAGCCTGCAGAGACAGCATCGGGTTCGGGACGCATTACGGAAATAAGCGATAAGGACAGGCAGGATATCTTAGCGGATACCTTTGCTCCGATGACTGAAAGATTTCCGCTTCTGCATGATGCGAGGGTGTCTGCCTGTACCAAGCTTTACAGAAAAGCATTTTTGGATGAAAATAACATAAGGTTTGAAGAGGAAGTCAGGGTTCATGAGGATATCCCCTTTGCAGTTTCGGTATATCATCATGCAAAGAGGATAAGACATATCGATCTTGACATCTATCATTACAGATACAATCCCTACTCGATCACCAAAGGATACAGGGACAATTATCCCGAAGAGATGGGGAGGATGCTTAAATGCCTGTCGGATCAGGTATCAGGCTATGGCGATCCTGTCCTCACCGATAAGCTTTTTGCGGACAGGGTTTCGGCATCACTTATACAGCTTCTGATAAGACATTACTGTCATAAGGATAACGGAAGACCCTATAAGACCAGAAAGCTTGAATATCAAAAGATCAGGGAAGAAGAGCCGTATAAGAGCATGCTTAAAAAAACGGCAGCCTTTAATAAGGATTATCCCGCAAAAAAGCGGATAGCCGTGCTTTTGCTTAAGATTAACAGTTTTTGCATCATGGATATGATTTTTTCACGCATGAAGCAGTAAGAGATGATAATGGATAAGATCAGGATAGATTTTGTTGATTTTTGGAAGGGTTTTGATAAGAACGACAATTTCTTCATCAGCCTTTTAAGACAGATGTACGGATCCGACAGGATAGAGATATCAAATGAGCCGGATTATCTGTTTTATTCCTGTTTTGGCAATAAAAACTTAAGATACACGGAATGTGTTAAGATATGTTATGTGGCAGAAAACATTGTTCCGGATTTCAACCTCTGCGATTATGCCATAGGTGTTCATGATATCACGTTTTCGGACAGGTATCTGTGGTTTCCGCTGTACCTTCAGAAGGAATACAGGGATTCATATGAGCTGGCCGTAAAGAGAGGACCTGGATCAAAGGATCGGAAATTCTGCTGCTTTGTGATATCAAATGCCCTTGGAAGCCCGATGAGGGATAAGCTTATAAATGAGATCGAGGGATACAAAAAGCCTGATTCCGGCGGGAGATATAAAAACAACGTTGGCGGCCCCGTAAAAGATAAGATAGATTTCTTAAGGGGTTATAAGTTTAATCTCTGCATTGAGAATTCGTCAGCTCCCGGTTATACCACCGAAAAGCTGATAGAAGGCTTTGCGGGAGGCGGGATCCCGATCTACTGGGGAGATCCCGATATAGGAAAAAAATTCAACACAAAAGCTTTTTTAAACTGTATGGAGTATGATGATACAGTAAAGGTCATACAGAGGATAAAAGAGTTAGACCAAAATGATGCCCTCTATGAAGAAATGCTGTCACAGCCGATATTTGCTCCGGGAGCAGACAGAGGGGAAAAAGAATTAAACGAAAGGCTTCTTGAGGATTTTTTACGAAATATCTTCGATCAGGACAGAGCCTTAGCAAAAAGGGTCAATTCGATCTATGTAGGCAGAAGATATACGATGAAAATGAAAAAACTGGCACCGGCACTTGATATCTACAGATTTCTTGAGCGGTGCTCGGGATATCTGTATAACAAAAGGAAACAGCATAATGGATGAACTGAACAATGAAGTGTATCTGGCGCTTAACAGAGCAGCGGATGCAATGGTGGACAGACTGTTTGAAACACCCGAATATGTGGAATATCTTCGCGAGAAAGAGAGAATACGGGGAGATGAGGCGTGTATCGGAAAGATACACCGCTTCAGGGAGCTCACCTATGAGCTGCAGTGCGCATACGACAATAACAGGATGCATGAGAAGAGCCGTATAGAAAAAGAGTGCGAGGAGCTTGGAAACGATAAAAGAGTTATCGACTATATGCAGGCTGAGGTCGATTTTATCAGGGTATATCAGGATGTCTTAAAAAGGATCCTTGAAAGGATAGAACTTGACTGAACATCTTTGGAGGAAACAATGAAAGCACGTGAATTAGCGGTATCCTTTATAGGAACGGTTATCAGGGTTGCCATTATCGTGGCAGCTGCATTATTCATATACAATCTGGGAAAGCAGGCCTATGACTTTGGCTACAGGATATTTACGGAAGAGCCGGTGGATGATGCTCCGGGAAGAGATGTGCTCGTAACCGTATCCGGATCCGACGGACTCAGGGATATAGCAAAAGTATTAGAAGAAAAAGGACTGTGCAGGGACTGGATGCTGTTCTTTTTACAGGCAAAGATGTCCGAATACAAGGATGATCTTGTTCCCGGAACCTATACCCTGAACACCTCCATGACCACCGACATGATGTTAATGGTGATGGAGAATAAGGAATTGATCACTGCCGAAGGCCAGGAGGAGATCAAGGACTCCGAGGCCGAGGAACTCTCGGAATCCTCTCTTGACAACATACTCGGATCGGAGGGAGACGTATATCTCGGATCCGAAGAAGAGGAGTACGAAGAAGAGGAAGATTCAGATGAGTGGAGCGGGACAGAGGAGTAAGAGTCCCCTTTACGGTAATGCCTTATGTTTGACGACAGAACAGAAGCCTTCATCAGATCATTTGACACCGAAAGCGATGATCTTATATCCGAGCTTGAAAGAGAAGCTAAACAAGCTGACATCCCTATAATCCGTCCCGGGGCGCAGAGCCTGTTAAGACTCGTCATTGCGATGAAACAGCCTCAGAATATACTGGAGATTGGTACGGCCACCGGTTTTTCGGCAATCCTTATGGCGAAATGTTCCCAAAAAGATACTCATATCACCACGATCGAAAAGTATGAGCCGAGAATACCTGTTGCAATGAAAAACTTTGAGAGAGCCGGAGTAAGTGACAGGATAACCTTTCTTGAAGGTGATGCAGCCGATATTTTAAAGAATCTTTCAGACAGAAAGAACAAATATGATCTTGTGTTTATGGATGCCGCAAAGGCCCAGTACATTACCTTTCTGCCCTTTGTAATGGATATGCTTACAGAAGGGGGAATACTTATCTCCGACAATGTGCTTCAGGAAGGCGATGTGATGGAATCGAGATTTGCCGTTACCAGACGCAACAGGACCATCCATTCAAGGATGAGGGAGTATCTGTATGCGCTTACGCATAATGAAGCTCTTGTGACTGACATACTGCCTGTTGCGGACGGAATGACCATAAGCGTAAAG
>JAILPG010000344.1 GCA_024699595.1 Lachnospiraceae bacterium
TAAAAAGCTTAAAAAGATAAGCTTCCCCGACAGCCTTACGAGGATCTGTGAGGAGGCTTTCATAGGATGCGAAAACTTAAATGAGTTAAATCTTCCGGATTCCGTGTCCGTTATTGAGGACAGAGCTTTTATGGGAACCGGCCTTTCGGAGGTCGTAATACCCAAGGGAGTAAGGAGCATAGGCATAGGAGCCTTTGACAATACTTCGACAAAGCCAGTAAAGACAGTAGTTTTCCTTGGCGACACTCTCCCCGTCGTATCACATAAGAATACGGCTTCAAGACTTACGGCGGACAGTTTCAGGACTCCCGTATTTAACGGAACAGACAGTGCGATAATATCGCAGAATGCGCAGATCACCGATGGCTGCATTCTCTCTCCGCATGAATACGGTTTCCGCGGGCAGGTATATACGATAACGGATTCGTCGGTAAATCCCGGACTGTTACAGCTTGAAAGCTCGATAAAGAGACCTGATCTGAACGGAAAGGTCACAATAGATCCGCATGTATATGCAGGAGGAAGAGATTATGTGATGGCAGGAGTAAAGGATTCGGCCTTTTCCGATTACGCATCGGTCTATGACTGGAGCTTAAGGACCATGACCGATATCGATATCGAAGGCAATCAAAGTACGACGCTTACAAGCCTGCTTGCAAATATACCGAGATCCGAAGAGGCAAAGGAAAAAGAAAAGGGCATTAAGGTTAATCTTACGGGATCTTCTTTTTCCGATCCGTCAGTATCAAATGCATATATTCAGAATGCTAAAAGCTCTTATACCTTAAACATCGCCGAGAATGAATCAGAAAGGGAAGTGCTTTCAAATGCTGCATATTCGCTTATGTCAGGCCAGAAGATAAAGGATATGGTTCCCTTATCCATCAACATGACGGATGATCTAAGCGGCGTTGGGATCACAAGGCTTGCCACCAATAAAATGGAGGTTACGGTTCCGCTGCCTTCTGTTTTTGCGGATAGTTCTGATATAAGAATGGTCACCGTTAATGATAACGGGCTTTCAGAAAGCGTTGCCTGTGAAAGGATCAATGATAACGGGACAGAAGCTCTCAGATTTGTGATTAGCCACCTTTCATCCTATGGAATATATACGACGGAATCTGTTTCCGCAGGTAACACAGGCGGTTATGAAGAACTGTTTTTAGAGGTATCATCCACGGAGGCTTACTCCGACAATCCGGCTGTAAATGTTATAATGAACACATTAAATAAGAGCGTCGGAAACACTGTAGAGGTCAAATGGTTTATCATAGTGATACTGTTTGCCCTTGCTTTTATCCTGTTTTTGTGGAAAGATAAGAAAAGGTCAAATTGAACGGCTTTGAGGAAATAATTATGAAAAAGGAGTATCCCATGTTATGAATGAAGAACGTCATGTACGGATGAATGCCGCTAACAATCTTTTGGAGCTTGAAGAGCCGATATACAGGCTTGCAGACGTAGACTCACCAAATGTATTCAGAAATCTTTTCCCATATGAAGAAATTCCCAAAATAGCATTTAATGATCGTATCGTACCCCACAACATGCCAAAGGAAATATGGATCACTGACACCACCTTCAGGGACGGACAGCAGTCAAGGGCTCCGTATACAACGGAACAGATCGTAGCCATCTATGATTATCTGCATAAGCTCGGCGGCCCGAACGGCATGATCAGGCAGAGCGAGTTCTTTTTATATTCAAAGAAAGACAGGGATGCAGTATATAAATGCATGGAAAGGGGCTATCAGTTTCCCGAGATCACAAGCTGGATAAGAGCCAGCAAGGAAGACTTTAAGCTTGTAAAGGAGATCGGAATGAAGGAAACCGGTATCCTAGTATCATGCTCCGATTATCACATCTTCTACAAGCTCAAGATGTCCAGAAAACAGGCAATGGAGCATTATCTGGCAGTTGTAAGGGAATGCCTTGAGACCGGGATATCGCCGAGATGCCATCTTGAGGATATAACAAGAGCTGATATACACGGTTATGTGATACCGTTCTGTACCGAGCTTATGAAGCTTATGGATGAATACAAGATCCCCATAAAGATAAGGGCCTGCGATACCATGGGATACGGTGTCAACTATCCCGGTGCGGTTATCCCAAGAAGCGTACAGGGAATCATCTATTCGCTTCTTAAGCATGCGGGAGTTAGTTCGCATCTTTTGGAATGGCACGGCCACAACGATTTCTACAAGGCTGTATCCAATTCGACAACTGCATGGCTCTATGGCTGTTCAAGCGTTAACACCTCGCTGTTTGGCATAGGTGAGAGAACCGGTAATACTCCGCTTGAGGCCATGGTATTTGAGTATGCACAGATAAAGGGTACATTAAACGGTATGGATACGACCGTTATAACCGATCTTGCGGAATATTACGAAAAGGAGATCGGATATAAGATCCCGCCCCGTACTCCTTTCGTTGGTGAAAACTTTAATGTGACAAGAGCCGGAATACATGCGGATGGAATCCTCAAGAACGAGGAGATCTACAATATCTTTGATACGGATAAATTCCTTAAAAGGCCAGTTCTCTGCGCCGTATCGAACACTTCGGGGCTTGCGGGCATTGCCCACTGGATCAACACCTATTACAAGCTTCCGTCAAACAAAACTGTATCCAAGCAGAGCAAGCTCGTAAAGAGACTCAAGGATGAGGTGGATGCAGAGTATGAGAGCGGCAGGGTAACGGTAATGACAAATGACGAGCTTGACAGCATGGTAAAGGTTGCCTGTCAGGATCTGAACATCAAATTAAGGTAGCCTGATAATTTGCATAGAAACAGGAAGGAAAACTGATGGATAAGATTATTATGAAGACTCCCCTGGTAGAGATGGATGGGGACGAGATGACAAGGATCCTGTGGCAGATGATAAAAGATGAGCTTCTGTCACCCTACATTGATCTAAAGACCGAGTATTACGATCTGGGACTTAAGAACAGAAACGATACCGACGATCAGGTGACCATAGACTCGGCAAATGCCACAAAGAAATACGGGGTGGCCGTAAAGTGCGCAACCATCACGCCGAATGCCGCAAGGATGACGGAATATGATCTGAAAAAGATGTACAAGAGTCCTAACGGTACCATCAGATCGATATTAAACGGTACGGTTTTCAGGACACCCATTATCGTAAAAGGAATAAAGCCCTGCGTAAGCAACTGGAAAGAGCCCATCACTATCGCGCGTCATGCCTACGGTGATGTATATTCCAATACCGAAATGCTCATCGAAAAGAGCGGAAAAGCCGAGCTTGTGTTTACCGATGAAAACGGTAATGAGACGAGGGAGCTCATACATGAGTTTGACGGAAACGGCGGCATAGTACAGGGTATCCATAACTGTACCGGCTCGATAGAAAGCTTTGCCAGAAGCTGCTTTAATTATGCGCTTGACCAGAAAAAAGATCTGTGGTTCGGTGCCAAGGATACGATCTCCAAGAAATACGACCATCACTTCAAGGATGTGTTCAATGAGATATTTGAAAAAGAATACAGCGAGAGATTTAAGGAAGCAGGAATAGAATATTTCTATTCACTCATAGATGATATAGTTGCAAGGATCATGAAGTCGGAAGGCGGCATGATCTGGGCATGTAAGAACTATGACGGGGATGTGATGAGCGACATGATCTCATCCGCATTTGGGTCTCTTGCCATGATGACTTCTGTTTTGGTATCTCCAGACGGAGTATATGAATACGAAGCAGCGCACGGCACTGTACAGCGTCATTATTACAAGCACTTAAAGGGTGAGGAGACCTCCACAAATTCCGTTGCTACTATATTTGCTTGGACGGGTGCTCTCAGAAAAAGGGGAGAGCTCGACGAGATCCCCGAGCTTGTGAAGTTTGTAAACAAGCTTGAAAGATCGGTGATAGAGACGATCGAAAGCGGAATGATGACCAGAGATCTTTCGCTTATCACAAAGCTTGACGATACGATCACACTTTCAAGTCTGGATTTCATCAAAGCGGTAAGGAAGACACTGGAAACCTATATCTGAGTTTCACTCAGATATAGGTTTCCATGGATGCGCAGGAATTCGCGCAGGAAAGACCCGGTGTGCCTGCGAATTCCGCGCGGAAACGCTTACACAGCGTTTCCATTAGAGAGTTTCACTCAGATATAGGTTTCCATGGATGCGCAGGAATTCGCATAGGAAAGTTATTTTATGGATGAGAAAAATATTTCCGGAGCGGTGATAAAGAGACTTCCGAGATATTTCAGGTATCTTGGCGAACTGAAGGATGAGGGTGTTGAAAGGATATCCTCAAATGATCTGTCTCTTCTCATGAAGGTTACGGCATCGCAGATAAGGCAGGATCTGAACCAGTTCGGAGGCTTCGGCCAGCAGGGATACGGATACAATGTAAAGTTCCTATATGAGGAGATCGGAAAGATCTTGGGACTTGACAAAAAGCACAATCTGATACTGATAGGAGCCGGAAATCTTGGCCAGGCGCTTGCAAATTACGTAAATTTCAAGAAACGCGGCTTTATAATAAGAGGTATTTTTGACAGAAACCCCGCAATACACGGAAAACTCATAAGAGATATCCCTATTTCTCCGATGGAAGAGATGGAGGATTTCATGAGGGATAACGATATAGACATAGCGATACTTACGATCCCAAAGACAGAGGCAGTAGGAGTCGCCGAAAGACTCGTAAAATGCGGCATCAAGGGTATATGGAATTTTGCTCACGTGGATCTTAACGTTCCGTCAGACATTATAGTGAAAAATGAGCATCTTTCCGAAAGCCTGATGGAACTGTCCTATAATCTGAACAGATCCGCCGAAGGCGGAAAACAGGAGGGTAAGCAGAGTTAATGGGATATTCCGAGGATAAATTCAGGGAAGCCTTACAGGGCAAAAAGATCCCGACTCTTGTCCTTGACAATAAATGGCACCGGCTGTTTAAGAAAATGGGAACGACCGATGACATTGTAAGACTGGAAGGAGAGCTTACAAAGCTTCTTAAGAGGCAGGGCAAGATCAATACCGATATCAAGGGCTTAAAAAAGCTAAAAAGTGATCTTATGGACGGCATCATGAGCAACATGGGTGATGCCGAGGGCGGTGATGAACGCCATGAGGCCAACCAGAAGATCGTCGAGAACAAACGCCTTATCGATGAAGCCAATCAGAAGATCGATTCCTATGAAGATGAGCTTTTGGACCTTCCGAAACAGATAGATGAAGTGAACAAGGAGCTCATGGTCAAGTCGATGGCCCTCTGTTATGAGAAGCTTGATAAAAATACCGATGAGATCGAAGAGATCGCTGATTGGATACACAATATAAGGATCGAGCTCAAGAAAAACATTATAAGAAAACAGGAAAAAGAATACTATAATAACGAGCTGTATTCATTTATGCATGATATTTTCGGCCCTGTGGTAATGGATCTTTTTGATATGAGATACGAGCCAAAGCTTAAGAATCAGGGAGAGGATAATGGAAACAATACTGACAGCAAATCAAATGAGGATGCTTGATGAAGCAACCGTAAAAGAGTATGGTGTGCCTGCCTGTATACTCATGGAAAGAGCCGCACTGTCAGTAAGAGACTGCATATACAGGGAAAATTATCCGTCTGATCATGTGATCGTCCTTTGCAAAGAGGGAAATAACGGCGGCGACGGCTTCTGTGTCGCAAGGCTTTTTGCCGAAGAGGGAAAAGATGTATCCGTATATTTTGACGGGGATCCCTCGAAGATGAGTCAAGCCTGCAGACTTAACTACGAAAGCTGTATAGCCTACGGGATACCTATAGAAAACACCCCGGATCTTTCGGGGAAAAAGCTTTTAATAGATGCACTTTTGGGGATTGGATTAAACAGACCCTTAAACGATAAAACAAGGCAGATCTGCGAAAAAGTCAATGAATACCGAAGCTGTCATGATGAGGCGAGAGTGGTATCAATCGACATAGCATCAGGTATCTTTACTGATACCGGCGGGTATACGGATACTGCGATAAAGGCTGATATGACAGTCACCTTTGCGCACAAAAAACCGGGACATTTACTGTACCCGGGCTCTTTATTTACGGGAACACTAAAATGTACTGATATAGGGATCACTGACAGGGGACTTTCAGAAAATGAAAAATATATTGAAGTGATCACAAAGGAGGATCTGCCTCTTATAAAGAGAAGACCCGACTCAAATAAGGGAACATATGGCAAGGCTCTTATCATAGCAGGTTCTGAGGAAGTATGCGGCTGCAGCATCCTGGCCGCACTTTCATGCTTTAAGGCAGGTGCCGGGATGGTTAGAGTGCTGACGCATGCATCAAACAAGGATCTTATCATAAATGCCCTGCCTGAGGCCATGGTCACTGTCTATGAGGACGAGCTTCCAGAAAATGATATTCTTAAGGGACTCTATGACTGGGCTGATGTTATCGGGATAGGACCGGGTATAGGAAAGAACGGTCTGTCAAAAGCACTGCTTGACTCGGCTCTTTTTGATAATGACCTCCCTTTGGTCATTGATGCCGATGCGATAGATCTGCTTAAGGAACACTGTGATGAAGGTATGTCCTTTAAAAAGGATATCATCATAACGCCGCATGTCGGCGAAATGTCCCGCTTTACGGACATACAGACGGATCTTATTAAGAAGGATCCCATAGGGATATGCAGGGATACGGCAGAAAAATACGGGCTTACTGTATGCCTTAAGGATGCACGTACCGTGACCTCTGACAAAAACGGCAGGATAAGGATCAATATGTCAGGCAATGACGGAATGTCCGTCGCAGGAATGGGGGATGTGCTTTTAGGACTCATCACTTCACTTGCCGCACAGGGAGCAGACTGTTATGACGCGGCTTCCTTTGGCGCCTTTATCCATGGACTGTGTGGGGACAGATATGTTAAAGAGTGCGGATCAAAGAGCACGTTATTGCCTTCTGATCTTATTGAATATATAAAGTATTATGTGGAATGATCGTTTATGTGATCTGATATTTCCGCATTTGTAAAAGGGGAGACTATAAGGAAATGAGCAAGAAAAGGATATATGCCGAAATCTCACTTGATGCGGTAAGTGAGAACATGGACAATATGCACCGGATGCTTGATGATAACACTAAGATGATCGCAGTGATCAAGGCAAACGGCTACGGTCACGGTGCTTTAAGGATAGCAGAATGCCTTGAAAAAAAAGACTATGTTTTCGGGTATGCAACGGCAACGGCGGAAGAAGCATTTTACTTAAGGGATAATGGCATAAAAAAAGATATTCTGATCTTAGGCTATACTTTTCCGGAAAACTATGAGCAGATGATAAAAGAGGATATACGGCCGTCCGTATTCAAGCTTGAAAGTGCAAGGCAGTTAAATGAAGCTGCGGGAAAGCTTGATAAAAAGGCCAGGATCCACATAAAGATAGACACTGGAATGTCAAGGATCGGATTTTTCCCGGATGATGACAGCTTAAGTGAGATAAGAAAGATATCAGAGCTTGAATATATCGAGATCGAGGGTATATTCACCCATTTTGCAAGGGCGGATGAAAAGGATAAGCAAAATGCCCTCGGACAGCTGAAGCTCTTTAAGGATTTTGCGGACAGATGTGATGAGGCAGGCATAAAGATACGCTACAGACATGCGTCCAACTCAGCCGGGATCTTAGAGCTTAAGGAAGCAAATCTTGATATCGTAAGGGCAGGCATTACCGTCTACGGCCTGTGGCCCTCCGAGGAGATGGATAAAAACAGGATAGAACTGAAGCCTGCAATGCAGCTTAAAAGCTCAATAGTATATATAAAGACATTGCCTGCAGGAGTTCCGGTAAGCTACGGCGGTACCTTTGTTACAGATAAGCCTACCAGGGTCGCGACCATTCCCGTCGGGTATGCAGACGGCTATCCAAGGAGCCTTTCAAACAAAGGATATGTACTTATAAACGGAAAACGGGCAAGGATACTCGGAAGAGTATGCATGGACCAGATGATGGTGGATGTAACCGATATACCCGATGCAAAAGAATACGATGAAGCGGTGCTCCTTGGAAAACAGGGGGATGCAGTGATCACTGCAGAAGAGCTCGGAGAGCTGTCGGGGCGGTTTAACTATGAACTTGTATGCGATATCTCTGAAAGAGTACCTAGGGTTTACGATAGATAGTTACTATGTGACTTGATACAGAGCTTATATATATGGTATTATGAAATGTAAAGTTTTCATAGTCACATGCAGTTTAATAAATCAAAAAGAGTAAATGAGGTAACATATGTCAGGACATTCAAAATTTGCGAATATTAAACATAAAAAGGAAAAGAACGATGCCGCAAAGGGCAAGATCTTTACGATCATAGGGCGTGAGATCGCAGTTGCCGTAAAAGAAGGCGGCGCCGATCCGAACAATAATTCAAAGCTTCGTGATGTCATTGCAAAGGCCAAGGCAAACAACATGCCCAATGATACTATAGAGAGAGGTATCAAAAAGGCAGCCGGCGATGCAAACAGCGTAAATTATGAATATGTATCCTATGAAGGCTACGGCCCCAACGGCATAGCCATAATAGTTGATGCCCTTACCGATAACAGAAACAGGACAGCGGCCAACGTGCGTTCTGCTTTTACCAAGGGCAACGGCTCAGTCGGCACTACAGGCTGCGTATCGTTTATGTTTGACAAAAAGGGACAGATAATCGTTGACAAGGAGGAGACAGATATCTCTCCCGATGATCTTATGATGATGGCACTCGATGCAGGTGCCGATGATTTTAGCGAAGAAGATGACAGTTATGAGATACTCACATCTGAGGATGATTTTTCCACTGTAAGGGAGGCTCTGGAAAAAGAAGGTATTCCGATGGTGTCTGCCGAGGTAACGATGATACCTCAGAACTATGTCACGCTGACCGATGAAAATGCGATAAAGAGCATTCAGAGGACTCTGGATCTTCTGGATGACGATGATGATGTTCAGGCAGTATATCACAACTGGGATGAATAGGAGACGATGACCCGGAAAATACTGAAATACCGGTTTTTCCGCAATAAGGGGTTTTTATCATGGAGGAAAAAAAGAGTAATAAACTCTCCATAGTTATAGGAGTGATTGCTCTAATGTTACTGGGTTACGTCCTGTTTGTAACCCTGTACAGTCAGATAATCGCACAGAATGAAGGATTCTTCTACATTTTTTTGTTTGGAGGCATCCTTGTTTTGGTGTTCGTATTATTAACCCTTATCATTAAGCTTATCGCAATTTCCCCGACCGAAGGATCAGGTTTCGTATGGAACATAGCAGAGGCGCTTGCTCTTATTGTCATAAGCATAGTGTTCTTTGTCATGAGATTTCAGTACAGCACGAGCATGCCTGTTGACGAGACACTGTTCTATAAAGCCGCATCCTTCATGTATGAAGGCACCTTAAGCGGCAGCCTTGATATAGTAAACAAGCTGCTTCGTACACCGATTGACATGACTTATGCAAGAGTCCTGTCGATCGTATTCATGGTCTTTGGAGAAAGGCCTGATATCGTTATATACATGAACGCGGTAGTCATCATGCTGTGTTCATTCTTCGCATACAGATGTGCAAGGCAGATCGGCGGGAGACTCATCGGTCTCATCACCTTTTTTGCAACGCTTTTCATCCCATCGCAGAGCTTCGGCGTATATTCCTATTATTCGGAGTATATCTTCGCACTGTTCATATTCATATGCATGGATATTTATCTTAAGCTTTTGGATTCCGAAGAGATGAATAAGATCCTTAAGATAATCCATGATGTCCTTTTGGGGATCAACACTGCAGTGCTTCTTACTATAGAGCCTGTAGCCATCATATTCGTGTTCAACATGATCCTTCATACTGTTTTCTTCAAAAAGAATTATGACAGATTCAAACACCTTATGATCACAACTATAGCTGCTGTTATAGTATTCTCTCTGCTTGTGTTATTAAAGGTCGAGTCACTCGGGGTGGAGGTAGGAGATGTATTTTCGGGATTTAATAACAGATTCGATCCCACGACAAATTATGCTACCGGAATGTCCTATGATGGGCGCGACATTTATGAGGAGTTCAAAAACGACATAAATGACCAGACCAAGGCCATTATGGACAATTATTACTTCATGACCAAGAGAAACGGCGCCACGATATCGCCGATACAGGCATCATGGATGTCACTTGGTACCAACCTGTTATATATGTTCATACTGGTACTCTGCATAGGCTGCGTATTCTTTATGATACGTGTGTCGGATGACAGAGTCATACCTCTGTTGATGTTACTCATAGGCATAATGTATGCCGTGTTTGTAAAATCCACCAAGGATTATAACAGCTTTTATTTCTTTGAGATTTTAATAGTTATAGGCTGCTGCGGACTCAGATACATGTATGAGAATCATCATCCCTATGCGGTCGAAAACCTTGATACGGCTTCGCTTTTGTCAGGAGAGGATACTTCTTCGCAAGAAGGTGAAGCAGAAGAGTTCAGCGAAGAGGAACAGGAAGAGCTTATGCGCCGTGCAAGAGCCCTGATCTTCGTGGGTGATAACGAAGTATATTATGAGGCAATAAAGAAACAGGAACGGAAAGAACTTGAAGAAAGGATAAAGAACAGAGGAAAGAAGCCTGCAAAAAGCGAAACCGAAGCAACTGCAGCGGCAGATGAATCACAGAAAGCAGAAAAAGCACCTGCCAAGACAAAAAAGACAACAGAAAAAGCAGATATAGAGAAAGCTGAAACAACAGAAGACGATAATTATGCTTCGCTTGACTATGCTTCGGATGAAGATGCGGATGAGACATCTTTGGAAGAAAACATAAAAGATAAGAAGAAGGGCAAGAAAGACAAAAAAGCGGAAAAAAAGAAAGAGGGCAAGAAAGAGGAGAAGATACACAAGCCCGCAAAGGGAGAAATGCTTGAAAATCCTCTTCCCGTTCCGAAGAAGCATAAATCAAAGCCTATGGAATTTGACGAAGAAGTAAAGACCAAAGGATCTGATGATTTTGATTTCGATTACAACGACGATGATTTTGATTACTGACGACTTAAAAAATATAGTTGCAAAATCGGTCATAATTAATTAGAATATCCCGTAGACAGTTAATCGGAACCCCGCTAAAGGGTTTCACAAAAAACAAGCTTCCATGGCTCAGCTGGTAGAGCGACGCATTCGTAATGCGTAGGTCGCCGGTTCGAATCCGGCTGGGAGCTTTTTTTTTACCTTGTCATCAACCTGATATAGTGCTAATATTAAATGCAACTTTAACAAAGGCTTTTTTTTCGGGAGGTAATAATGGCACAGTTATGGGGTGGAAGATTTGAAAAAGAAACCGATGCCCTTGTAAATGATTTCAATGCTTCTATCATGTTTGACAAAAGGCTGTACAGACAGGATATAGAAGGAAGCATTGCTCACGTAAAGATGCTTTCAAAGCAGGGCATAATAAGCGGGTCCGAAAAGGATGATATCATAAAGGCCCTGTCAGAGATCCGTGATGAGATCGAAAACGGAAGCATCGAGATCACAAAAGAATATGAAGATATCCACAGCCTGGTGGAGAGTAAGCTCATAGAAAAGACAGGCGATACAGGAAAGAAGCTTCATACCGGACGAAGCCGCAATGATCAGGTGGCCCTTGACATGCGTCTTTATACCAGGGACATGGTGATAAAGACCCGCGATCTTGTGACGGGGCTTCTTGAGACCCTCCTTAAGCTTATGGAAGAGAATACGGATACCTACATGCCCGGATTTACGCATCTTCAGAAAGCCCAGCCCGTGACACTTGCCCATCATCTCGGTGCATATTTTGAGATGTTTAAAAGGGATGAGAGCAGGCTGTATGATCTGTATAACAGGATGAATTACTGTCCGCTTGGTGCGGGAGCACTAGCAGGCACCACCTATCCGCTTGACAGGGAGTATACCGCAAAGCTATTAGGCTTTTTCGGGCCCACGTTAAACAGCATGGATTCGGTATCAGACAGGGATTATCTGATAGAATATCTTTCGGCAGCTTCGATCATAATGATGCATCTGTCAAGGTTCTGTGAGGAGCTTATAATATTTAACAGCAACGAGTACAGATTTATCGAGATAGATGATACATATTCCACCGGATCGAGCATTATGCCGCAGAAGAAGAATCCCGATATCGCGGAACTGATCCGTGGAAAATGCGGCAGAGTATACGGGGATCTTAACGCTCTTTTGGTGACCATGAAGGCTCTTCCTCTTGCCTACAACAAGGATATGCAGGAGGATAAGGAAGCTTCCTTTGATGCTATGGATACGGTAACAGACTGTTTAAGGCTCTTTGGCGGCATGCTTGAAAAGATAAAGTTCAACCGTGAAAACATGGAAAAGAGCGCAATGAACGGCTTTACAAACGCCACAGATGCTGCTGATTATCTGGTAAACAAGGGAGTTCCCTTCAGGGACGCACACGGCATAATCGGAAAGTTAGTGCTGTACTGTATTGAAAAAGGCAGATCCATCGAAGAGCTTGAGCTTTCGGAATTCAAGGCACTGAGCGAATTCTTTGATGAAGATATCTATGATGCAGTAAGCTTAAAGACCTGCGTTGAAAAGCGGCTTACCACAGGAGGCCCTTCAAGTAAGGCCATGGAAAAAATGATAAATGAGAGCAGGGAATATCTTAAGAACCTGAGTAAAGATAAAATCAAACCGGAGGAGAATGAAGATGAGTGAAAGATTAAAAGTTGGAGTACTTGGCGGAACGGGAATGGTAGGACAGCGCTTTATTACCATCCTTGATGATCATCCGTGGTTTGAGGTGGTTACGATAGCCGCTTCAAAGAGGAGTGCCGGACAGAGATATGAGGACTGTGTAAAGGACAGATGGAAAATGACGGTTCCCATCCCTGAAAAGGTAAAGGATATCATAGTAGAGGATGTATCCGATGTGGAAAAGATCGCAGGATCCGTGGATATGGTATTCAGCGCCGTTGACATGACCAAGGATGAGATAAGAGCGATCGAAGAAGCTTATGCTAAGACCGAGACCCCTGTAGTGTCCAATAATTCGGCTCACAGATGGACTCCGGATGTTCCGATGATAATACCTGAGATAAACCCCGAACATGCAGAGATCATCAACGCACAGAAGAAACGTTTGGGTACTGAGCGCGGATTTATCTGCGTAAAGCCCAACTGTTCGATACAGAGCTATGCGCCGGCTCTTTTTGCATGGCGTGAATATGAACCTGTAAGAGCTGTCGTATCAACCTATCAGGCGATCTCCGGCGCAGGAAAGACCTTTAAGGACTGGCCCGAGATGGAAGGAAACGTGATACCTTATATCGGCGGTGAAGAGGAAAAGAGCGAGCAGGAACCCTTAAAGATATTCGGACATATTGAAAACGGTGAGATAGTAAAGGCTGCTTCGCCCATCATCACTTCACAGTGTATCAGGGTGCCCGTGTTAAACGGACATACAGCATCTGTTTTTGTAGACTTTAATAAAAAGCCTTCAAAGGAAGAGCTTATTGAAAAGCTTGTATCATTTTCCGGAAAGCCCCAGGAGTTAAAGCTTCCGAGCGCTCCCGCTCAGTTTATAAGATATATGGAAGAGGATAACAGACCTCAGGTAGCTCTGGACGTGGATTATGAAAACGGTATGGGGATCTCCATCGGCCGTCTCAGAAGCGACAGCATATTTGACTACAAGTTCGTGGGTCTTTCACATAATACCCTCAGGGGTGCCGCAGGCGGTGCTGTTCTCTGTGCCGAACTGTTAAAGGCAACAGGCTATATCACAAAAAAGTAACCTGAGTGGAAAAGATGGAAGATTTAAAGTTTCAGGTAGATTATCTGACCGCTATAAATGAAAAACTTGTGGATTCTGACAAGAGCTACCGGTTCATTGCTGAATCGACCGGACAGCTGTTTCTGTATCAGGACATGAAGAAAGACGGACCGGTGCAGATGCTTGGTCCGTGGGATGAGTATACAGGTGAAAAGATCTCCATGCGTCCCTTTGATGAGACACATATGAGAGATTATATCTACAAGGGCGATCTTGAAGATTTTCTGGATAATGTCTGGAATATGGCCGCAAAGAAGGAGACTCTCCATGAAATGCGGCTTCGATCGGTCAACAAAAAATATATCTTCAGCGTAAAGGCCAGAGTCCAGTATGATGCGGATGAAAAGCCGATACAGCGGATGATAGCCTTTACGGATATCACGGACTATGAGCAGAAGCTTAAGAAGCTGAAAAAGCTTGCTTACTATGATCCGATGACCAATCTCTACAACGGTTACTATTTTTCCGAAAAGGTAAAAGGTCTTTTAAAGCAGGCTGACGAGAACAATGAGGCCGTGGAAATGCTGATCATCGATATAGATGATTTCAAGGGCATAGGATCAAAGATCGGCCTTTTATACGAAAATGAGCTTATAGAGGATCTTTCGGTCACTCTCAGAAAATACGAGAACAAATATACGATACTCGGGCATCTGAAGAAGGATGTCTTTGCATTTGCGATCCTTGACCCCAACAGGGACAACTGTGCGGTATCCCTGTATGAGTCGATCAATGAGGATATCTATAAGCCGATCTCACTTTCAAACGGCAACAGCTACAGGATATTCATATCAGGCGGTATAGCAAACTATCCGGAGACCGCGCATTCCGTTGACGAGCTTGTATACATGGCGGAGTCTGCTCTTATTAATGCCAAGAAAAACGGAAAGAACAGGCTTGATATCTATTCAAGGGATATTGCCGATCACTATGATCTGGAGTTAAAAACGGATGCACTTATCAAGGAAGCTCTTGAAAAAGACCGCTTCGAGCTCTATTTCCAGCCGCAGTTTAATATAAACAACAAAAGGGTCAGAGGTGCTGAGGCTTTGCTTCGCTGGTTTGACGACAACAAAAAGCTGATACTTGAGCCTGATGAGATCATAAGAAGATGTGAGAACGCGGGACTTATAAAGATGATCGGCGATGTGATCTTGGACAAAGCCATAAAATCGTATGTTTCCTGGCGTGACAAATACGGCTATGACAGGCTTCTTACGATCAATCTGTCAGCGCTTCAGCTTGAAAGCGACGACATAATATCCACTCTTGAGAAATACATCTTCGATTACAACATAGATCCGTCAATGATCGAGCTTGAATGCAAGGAAGAAGCATTTATAAACAATATAAATTTAAGCATTTCAAAGCTGAATACCTTAAAAAAGATCGGCTTTCGGATCTGCCTTGACAACTACGGTATCGGATATTCACCGCTTGCCTATCTAAAGGATATTCCGATCAATACGTTGAAATTTGACAGAAACTTCATGTGGCAGATGCGCTCGGACCCTTCGGTATTTACCATAGCAAACGCTATAAAAGAGATCGCAAACGACTTTAACATCGAGCTTGTAGCAGAGGGAATAGAAAACGTGGAGCTTCTCGATATAGCCAAAAGACTTGAATGCTCATATGTTCAGGGCTATCTGTTGTCAAAGCCCGTGAAACATAAGGATTATGAAAAAATATTTATGCAGGATCTGTAACAGAGGTGTGGCATGCAGCAGGAAAGAACCCTGGAGTATAATTATCTGCAGGGATTTTATGACAGAGACGACAATCAGATAGTGGTCGTATATGGCGACAGATACAGCGGGATAGACCAGTTCCTTAAGGATTTTGTTAAAGAGCATGAGTTCTTCTATTACAGGGCAAGAGCCTGCTCCATGAACGAACAGCTTGATCTGTGGAAAAGAGAGCTTAAGGAAGATCTCCCTAAGAATCAGGATCTCGGACACGGCTATATCGGTGTCCTGTCCGCAATGATGAATAAAAAGACCGAGAAGAGGATCATCTTCATCGATGAGTTCCAGAATATCATCAAGTATTCAGAAGATTTCATGGAGAGTCTGATAAGAGTGTCAAATGACAAATGGAACAACCAGCCGACGCTCTTTATCCTTGCGACAAGGTCCGTATACTGGGTTGAAAACTCCATGGTGGAAAAGCTCGGCAAGAACGCCTATGAAATAAACGGACTGTTAAAGATCAACGATCTGAAGTTTTTAAATCTCGTAAGGCATTTTAAGAAATACAAGCTTAAGAACCATGTGGAGGTCTATTCGATACTCGGCGGAAAGAGAGCATTATGGGATCATTTTAATGATGACAGATCCATAAATGACAATATCTGCCGGAATATCCTCACAAAGGGGTCCTTTTTGTATGAGTACGGGATGCATATCCTGCCCGAGGAGTTAAGAGAACCAAATGTATATAACACGATCCTTTCGACTCTTTCACAGGGACGCGAGAAGCTTAATGACATATACAGACATACAGGGTATTCGAGAGCAAAGATAAGCGTATATCTTAAGAACCTGATCGCCCTTAATATCGTTGAAAAGGTTGATTCCTACGATACTCTCGGAAGGGAAAATGCTCAGAAGGGCATATACAGGATCTGCGATCCTTTTGTGGATTTCTGGTTCTGTTTTGTGTTCAGTCATCTGTCAAAGCTTGACATACTCACTCCCGAGAAATTCTTTTCAAAATACGTGGGCCCGGAGCTTAAGAATTATACGGCAAGATATTTCAAGGATGTCTGTACAGAATACCTTGATCTGATGAACAAGGCCGGGCAGCTCAGATACAGATACACGAAAAAGGGAAGCTGGGTAGGAAAGGTAGGCACGATCGACATCATAGCCCAGGATGATGCAGGGCATACGATAGTAGGACTCTGCAACTGGGAGAAAAACAGGATGCTCTATGAGGATTACGAATGGCTTACCTTCTGCGTGAAACAGGCAAGGCTCAGGGTTGATGACTATTACCTGTTCTCGGCAAACGAATTTGATGAAAAGCTTATAAAGGAAGCTGAGGAAACTGACAATATCTATCTGATCGATTCTGATCAGCTGTGATATTTTGAATTGACGTATGGAATAATAATAGTAGAATTATAACAGTGCAGTGCTTTAGCACAGTAAAATGACAGTGAATGTATTTTTCGTTCACCGACATAAAATAAAGATATATACCAAGGAAAAGGAGAGCAGCATTATGAAAAAAATGATCAGTATCGCAACTCTGTGTGCCTGTGTATTAACAGTACTTACAGGCTGTGTGGCTACGACCGGGACATCCCAGGACTCAGGAGCAAAGGCAAAGCTTGTTATGGCGACAAATGCCGAGTTCCCTCCCTATGAGTTTCATGACGGGGACAAGATAGTGGGAATAGATGCGGAAATGGCTGAAGCTATCGCAAAAGAGCTCGATATGGAGCTTGTGATCGAAGACATGGCTTTTGATTCCATCATTGCATCAGTACAGACCGGAAAGGCTGATGTAGGTATCGCCGGAATGACCGTAACTGAAGACAGGCTTGAAAACGTTAATTTCTCTACTCCGTACACCGAGAGCAGGCAGGTTGTTATCTTAAAGGAAGACAGCGATATTACCTCAGTGGATGACCTTACCGGAAAGACCATAGGCGTACAGCTTGGAACCACAGGCGACATCTTTGCCGAGGATATCGAGGGCGCAACTCTTGAGCGTTACAACAAGGGAATGGAAGCAGTTCAGTCATTAAGCCAGGGCAAGGTTGACGCTGTCATCATCGATATGATGCCTGCCAAGGTATTTGTAGAGAAGAACGAAGGTCTTAAGATCCTTGATGAGGATTTTGCAGTTGAGGAATATGCCATCTGTGTAGCAAAGGACAATACAGAGCTTCTTGACAAGATCAATACGGCTCTTTCAAACCTTGAGTCCTCAGGAGAACTTCAGAAGATAATAGACAAGTATATTGCAGCAGAATAATGTAATTGATGCCTTACAGGCTCCGTGACAATATATCACTGCATAACAGAATGAAAGAAATAAATTATGAATGATCTTGTAAAGTCCTTTTCACAGAATTTTATAGAAAAGAACAGATATCAGTACATTCTTGACGGACTTGTTAATACCCTGATAATGACTGCCTGCGCAGTCATTATCGGTATTATCATAGGTTTTATCATCGCGATAATCCGCTCCAACCACGACAAGACCGGAAGGCTTAAGGTACTTAATTTTATCTGTAACTTATATCTTACGGTCATAAGAGGCACGCCCATGGTGCTGCAGCTTCTGATCACATACTTTGTTATTTTTGCATCGGTAAACGTAAGCAAGATGCTTGTTGCGATCATAGCCTTCGGTATCAATTCCGGAGCCTATGTGGCGGAGATAATAAGAGGCGGGATAATGTCAATAGACAATGGCCAGTTTGAGGCGGGAAGATCGCTCGGTTTTTCCTACCATCAGACCATGGTCTATTTCATCCTTCCCCAGGCTCTGAAAAATGTACTTCCCGCGCTTGGAAACGAGTTCGTGGTACTGCTTAAGGAAACCTCTGTTGCAGGATATATAGCGATGCAGGATCTTACAAAAGGCGCCGACATTATAAGAAGCCAGACCTATTCGGCCTTTATGCCGCTTGTTATGGCAGCTCTTATCTATCTTGCACTTGTCATGTTATTTGACGGCCTCATCAAAAAGCTTGAAAGGAGGCTCAGAAACAGTGACCACTGAAAAAGATACCCTCATTAGGGTTACGGGATTAAACAAAAAATTTGATTCGATCCATGCACTCAAAGATATAAATATAGATATCTACAGGGGTGATGTTGCCTTTGTTGTAGGTCCTTCGGGATCAGGAAAGAGCACATTCCTTAGATGCCTTAATCTGCTTGAGATGCCAAGCTCAGGAACCATTCTGTTTGAGGGAAATGATATCTGTGCTACGGACTGTAACATAGATCTGCACAGGCAGAAGATGGGCATGGTATTTCAACAGTTTAACCTCTTCCCTCATATGACAGTCATGAAAAATCTGACTATCGGTCCGATAAAGCTGCAGCATAAGAGCGAGGAAGAAGCCCGTGACAAGGCCATGGAACTGTTAAAGCGCGTGGACCTTGCAGAAAGGGCGGATGCATACCCCGGACAGCTCTCCGGAGGCCAGAAGCAGAGAATAGCCATCTGCCGGTCTTTATGCATGAATCCTGATGTGATGCTGTTTGACGAGCCGACCTCGGCACTCGATCCCGAAATGGTCGGTGAAGTCTTAAGCGTTATGAGAGAGCTTGCAAAGGAAAAGATGACGATGGTCGTTGTAACTCATGAGATGGCCTTTGCAAAAGAGGTTGCTAACAGGGTCATCTTCATGGCTGACGGTGAGATACTTGAAGAGAACGATCCCGAAAACTTCTTTAATCATCCTAAAAACGAGAGATTACAATCATTCCTGGCAAAGGTACTTTAATATATATGGGAAAAACCGTATTTATAGCCGAGAAACCGTCCGTGGCAAGGCAGTTCTGCGACGCTCTTAAGATCAAGGCAAAGAGTAAGGACGGTTATCTTGAAGGTGAAAACACAATAATCACCTGGTGTGTCGGACATCTGATAACCATGAGTTATCCTGAGGTCTACGACGAAAAATATAAAAAATGGAGCTTTGCGACACTTCCGTTTCTTCCGGATGAATACAAATATGAAGTGATACCCTCTGCAAAGAAGCAGTTTGCGACTGTAAAGGAACTCCTTACAAGAGATGATGTCGATACCATCTATGTTTGTACGGACTCGGGGCGTGAAGGTGAATACATCTACAGACTGGTGGATGCGGCCGCAAATGTTAAAGGCAAGGTAAAAAAAAGAGTCTGGATAGATTCACAGACCGAAGAAGAGATAAGACGCGGTATCAGGGAAGCAAAAGATCTGTCATATTATGATCCTTTAGCTTCCTCTGCGTATTTAAGGGCCAAAGAAGATTACCTGATGGGCATCAATTTTTCAAGGGCCTTAAGCCTCAAATACGGAAACACGATCGCTAATTTCCTCAACATGAAATATGCGGTGATCTCCGTTGGCCGTGTGATGACCTGTGTCCTCGGAATGGTCGTAAAAAGAGAGCGGGAGATAAGGGATTTTAAGAAAACCCCATTCTACAGGCTCATCGCCTCGTTTTCAATCGATGAAAAGACCTCGTATGATGCCGAATTCAAGGCGCTTGAGGGCTCTGCCTACTACATGAACCCGCTCTTATACAAGGAAAACGGATTTAAGGACAGAGCAGAGGCGGAAAAGCTTGCTGACAGACTTACCGCGGAATCACAGGGTGAGGGCATCATCGAAAAGATCGAGAAAAAGAAGGAAGTAAAAAAACCGCCCTTACTGTTTAATCTTGCTGAGCTGCAGAACCTGTGCTCAAAGCTTTTTAAGATAAGTCCCGAAGAAACCTTAAAGATAATTCAGGAGCTCTATGAAAAAAAGCTTGTCACTTATCCCAGAACCGATGCGAGAGTCTTATCTACAGCGATCGCAAAAGAGATCCACAAAAACATCGCAGGATTAAAGAGATACGATATCGTCGGAAATATTCCGGAAGAGATATTAAAAAAAGGTTCCTACAAGGGTCTGGAGAAGACAAAGTACGTTAATGACAAACAGATAACCGATCACTATGCGATAATCCCGACAGGACAGGGAATTGAAGGCCTTTCAAAGCTTGCACCGCTGTCGCAGAAGGTATATGAGGTCATCGTAAGGCGCTTCCTTGCTATCTTTTTGGATCCGGCCGAATATCAGAAGACTTCCATTGTGACAAGGGTCTGCGATGAATGCTTCTATGCATCCTTTAAGCTGTTGTCAAAGGAAGGATTCTTATCCGTAAACACCTATTCTTTTTCAAAGGCTGCAAGATCAGGACAGGCCGATGATAAGGAGTCTGCAGTGAAAGAAGAAACAGGGGATGGAACCTCTGATAATCCTTCGGGAGAGGAAGAAGACGTAAAATGCGATCCTGCCTTCCTTGAAAAGATAAATGCCATTAGAAAGGGTGCTAAGATAAGGCTTGATGGCATAAACATAAAGGAAGGCGAGACTTCGCCTCCGAAAAGATACACGGGCGGATCCATCATACTTGCGATGGAAAACGCGGGCCAGCTTATCGAGGATGAGGAGCTGCGCGCCCAGATCAAAGGAAGCGGTATAGGTACCTCCGCAACAAGGGCCGGAATACTTGAAAAGCTTTTTAAGAACAAGTATCTGAAGCTTAACAAAAAGACACAGACTATCACACCTGAGCTGTTCGGGGAGATGATCTATGATGTGGTGGCGGCCTCAATAAAGCCTTTACTCGATCCGACTCTTACCGCAAGCTGGGAAAAAGGCCTTACCCAGGTTGCCGAAGGGACGATATCGCCTGACGTCTATATGGACAAGCTCAATGACTATGTTGCAAGAAGGACCAATCAGGTAAAGAACCTTAATAATCAGTCCGCTTTAAGGAACTGTTACATAAATGCATCACGTTTTTACAAAAAAGGAGGATGACATGGAAAACATACGTATATCAGATCTCTATGACCTTAATGAAACGATCGCAGCGGAGGTGTTTGAGGGTCTTACATATCCCTGGGAGGTGCTGCCTCTGATAAAGGACTTCATTATCAGGCTTGGAAACACTCTGCCCGAGGATGAATACTACAAAAAGGGCGATGATATCTGGATCGCAAATTCAGCAAAGGTATCGCCAAGCGCCAACATAAACGGGCCTGCGATAATTGGAAAAGATGCGGAGATAAGACAGTGTGCCTTCATAAGGGGAAGCGCGATAGTGGGAGAGGGCGCTGTTGTAGGAAATTCAACAGAGCTTAAGAACGTCATACTCTTTAACAAAGTACAGGTACCTCATTACAACTATGTGGGCGATTCCATTCTGGGATATAAAGCTCATATGGGCGCAGGCTCCATAACCTCAAATGTCAAATCCGACAAGACGCTTGTGGTAATAAAGAACGGTGAGGAAAACATAGAGACCGGTATCAAGAAGGTCGGCGCAATGCTCGGAGACAATGTTGAAGTCGGATGCAATTCTGTATTAAACCCTGGTACCGTGATCGGAAGACACTCGAATATATATCCCTGTTCCTGCGTAAGAGGCGTGATACCCTCAGAAAGCATCTACAAGAAACAGGATGATATCGTAAAGAAAGCGTAAGCGGAACAGATCCGTAAACATAGATCCGAGAAGATATGACGAAAGAAGAATTTAAAAAACTATCAGAAGGAATACTCATCCTTGACGGGGCAACAGGTACAAACCTTGCAAAGCGCGGAATGCCTGCAGGAGTGTGTCCAGAAAAATGGATACTTGAAAATCCCGATATATTCACAGCCTTACAGAGAGAGTTTTTTGAAGCCGGCAGCAATATAGTGCTTGCACCGACTTTTACATCCAACAGGATAAAGCTTTCCGAATATGGCCTTCAGGATGATATTGAGAATATCAACAGGGGACTGGTTGCTCTTTCACAAAGGGCAAGAGATGAGTATGCAAAGGATCACCTGGAGCGAAGCGACAGGCTCTTTATAGCGGCTGACATATCCATGACAGGAAAGCAGTTAAGACCCATGGGGCCGCTTGACTTTGAAGAGCTTGTGAACGTGTATAAGGAACAGCTTGCAATAATCACTCCGATCGTCGACCTTGTCATCATTGAGACGATGATGAGCCTTTCGGAAACAAGAGCCGCACTCATCGCAGCGCAGGAAACCTCGGATATCCCGGTATTCTGTTCCTTAACCTTTGATGAGACGGGACGTACATTATACGGGACAGATCCAATGACCGCCATGGGTGTACTGCAGAGCCTCGGGGCAGATGCAGTGGGCTGCAACTGTTCGGTGGGACCTGACAAGCTATGTGATGTCATAAAACAGATGGCAGAGATAGCATATGTTCCCATACTTGCAAAGCCGAATGCGGGGCTTCCGGTACTTAATGAGGACGGCTCCACATCTTATGATGTATCGCCTTCTGAATTTGCAGAGGATATGGTAAAGATCATGGAGGCCGGCGCTACCATAGTAGGCGGCTGCTGCGGCACGACTCCGGATCATATAAAAGCCCTGTCGGATGCCTGCCAAAGCATCACACCGCATATCCCTCACAACACCGGGATAAGGTATCTGTGCTCCGAACAGAAGACCGTAACCTTTGACCTTGATTCAAGCTTTATGATAGTTGGCGAGAGGATCAATCCCACAGGAAAGAAAAAGCTTCAGGAAGAGCTTAGAAACGGTTCTTTTGAGATGGTCTACGATTTTGCCGTATCCCAGTATGAGGCGGGTGCTACTTTCCTTGACATAAATGTCGGGATGGGCGGTATCGATGAGAAGGAAACGCTCATAAAGGCAATGGAAGAAGTAACCTCAGCGGTAACGCTTCCTCTTGTTCTTGATTCGTCGGATGTGGAAGCGATGGAAGCAGCTCTTCGAAGATATCCCGGAAGAGCACTTGTAAACTCGGTATCGCTTGAAGATAAGAAGATAAACGGACTGTTGCCGATAGTTAAGAGATACGGAGCCATGTTTCTGTTACTTCCATTATCGGATGACGGACTTCCGGGCTCCCTTGACGAAAAGAAAGAGATCATCGGTAAGATCCTAAAAAGAGCTTATGCTCTTGGCTTTAAGGACGAAGACATCGTCGTTGACGGACTTGTACAGACCGTTGGCGCCAATCCCGGAGCAGGACTTGAGACTCTTGAGACGATAAAATACTGCCACGATGAGCTTAAGCTTCCCACTATATGCGGTCTTTCAAATATCTCTTTCGGACTTCCAGAGAGGATCAATGTAAATACCGCATTTTTAAACATGGCCATAATGAACGGGCTTACGATGGCTATCATGAATCCGTCACAGATACAGCTTGTGGCTCAGGCTCTCTCTGCCGATCTGCTGCTTAATAAGCAGGGGGCCGATCTGAGGTATATCGAATATGTTAATTCTCCTGCGGTAAAGGAGGCTCTTTCTGCCCCTAAGAAAAAAGAGGAGAGTACGAAACCCGGATCATCCCCGGCTGACGGTAATAAAACAGGCGATACAGATGCAGCAAAAGGCACGGAAAATACCGTAAACAACGGCGGAGATGAGATCAATAAATGCGTAATGGCCGGTAATAAGGCAAAGATCATTTCTCAGACCGAGAGATCGCTTGCTGAGGGCAGAAGTGCAAAGAGCATATTAAATGAATCGCTGCTTCCTGCCATAAATGAAGTCGGTGCACTGTTTGAAAAGGGCAAATACTTTCTGCCGCAGCTTATAAAGAGCGCCGAGGCAATGTCTGCATCCATAGAGATCTTAGAGCCTCTTCTTAAAGAGGATAACGATGAAAAGACCTCCGTTACGGTCGTTATAGCTACCGTAAAGGGTGATATCCACGATATCGGAAAGAATCTCGTGGCTCTGATGCTTAAAAACTACGGCTATAACGTGATCGATCTTGGAAAGGATGTTGACTGCGACGTTATCATAGACGCCGCAAAGGAGAATAATGCAGATATAATCGCTCTTTCCGCCCTTATGACTACCACGATGACAGAGATGGAAAGGGTAGTTGATCGGGCAAAGGAGAGAAACGTATGCGCAAGGATAATCATCGGAGGAGCCGTAACCACGCAGGAATACTGTGATCTCATAAAGGCTGACGGCTATTCAAAAGATGCCCAGGAAGCCGTTTTGCTCGTTAAGAAACTGATGGACATGATCAGGTGAAAAAGTACGATTTTTTTCGTTAACAAAAATGTTACAATTTTGTAAAAAAGTATTTTTGACCCTCCCTGTATATAATGCTATAATTATTAACGGTAGCATTGCTACCGGACATGTTGTTTTAAGTTTGGGGAAACTCATAAAAAAGAGAAAAGGAAGGTATTCATTATGGCAGATGAAAACAACTTTGTAACATCGGAAACCGATCAGAAGTTCTTAGACGGAATATCCGATGGCGACACTAAATCCTTAGCATCGCTCCTTGTTGACATTAAGAACAGGAGTGACAGTGAGTTAAAGCTCATGAAGACCCAGACTACGATAGCTATCATTTCATCAGTTATCTCACTGGTAATTGTTATCGTTCTGGCAATCGCTGTAGGGTCCATCGTTCCCAAGATCAACGGTATCGTTGCAAATGCCAACGCTGCAATAGCTCAGGCACAGGATATGTTGACATCGGCGAATGAAGTTGTTGCAAATCTGAACCAGATCTCTAATGATGTTGCTGCCATCGACATCGACGGAATCGTAAAGAATGTTGACGATCTCGTAGTAACAGGTCAGCAGAAGATCATCGAAGTAACGGATCAGGTTGCACAGCTCGATATGGCAAGCGTTAACAGCGTTCTCACCGAGGTAGCAAATCTCGATATGGACAGCGTTAACAAGACCATCGCTGAAGTTTCAGCTATCGACATGGCAGGCATCAACAAGACTATCGCTGGGGTAGCTTCAATTGATGTTGACGGTATCAACAAGACCATCGCCGAGGCTTCAGCTATCGACATAGCAGGCGTAAACAAGACCTTATCAAGCGTAGCCGCTCTGGATATAGCTTCTATCAACAAGACCATCGCCGAAGTTTCAGCTATCGACATGGCAGGCGTAAACAAGACTATCAACGAAGTTGCAAGTCTTGATATCGCAAGTGTTAACAACACTCTTGCTGCAGTATCAGCTATTGATGTTGCAAGCATTAACCAGACAATCGATGAGATCCTTAAGGTTGACGTAAATGCAATCAACGATACGATCTACAAGGCTAATTCCTTTGATATGGATGGTGTTAACAACACTGTTGGAGAACTTTCAAAGCTTGACATGGGCGCTGTAAACGACACTATTGGAGAGATTTCAAAGCTTGATATGGGTGCTGTAAACGACACTCTCAATGATGTATCTTCAGTTGATGTTAAGCAGCTTAACGATGCTATTGGCGAAGTAGCCAGCGTGGATGTTAGTGGCGTCAATAATGCAATCCAGGATATTGCAACTGTTGATTTCTCAGGGCTCAATGATTCTATCGGCGGACTTATGAACTTCGATATCTCCGGACTTAATGCCGGAATCGAAAGCTTAGCAGAGACCGTAGAGCCTTTAGCAAGATTATTCACAAGAGCAAGGTAAGCTAAGAAAGGTAATTTAATAATGTTAGGTGCAGATGCAATGGCAAAATGCCTTGAGGCAGAGGAGGTTTGTGCTGTATTCGGTTATCCGGGTGTCGCTATATGTCCATTCTTTAACAGCATGTTATCAAACAAAATCGACAGAA
>JAILPG010000150.1 GCA_024699595.1 Lachnospiraceae bacterium
GTACGAGAGGACCGGGATGGACGGACCGCTGGTGTATCTGTTAGGAACCAATCCTATAGCAGAGTAGCCAAGTCCGGAAGGGATAAACGCTGAAGGCATCTAAGCGTGAAGCCCCCCTTAAGATGAGATATCCAAGGTTTACCATAAGACCCCTTGAAGACTACAAGGTAGATAGGGTTAAGGTGTAAGTGCAGTAATGTATTAAGCTGATAACTACTAATCGGTCGAAAGCTTTACCAAAATAAAGCGAGCGTAAGCGAATCAAATACGCAAGATGTTTAAATCATTTCAGGTTCGGTTTTGAGGGTACATACTTATAAAAAAATACCCGACAGGAAGATGTTCCTGTCGGGTATTTTTTTACTGCTTAATTGTTGTGGCTTCTTTGCTTATCGATATAGAGTTTTTCATCAGCCCGGATCATGCACTTGTGCATGGAATCGTTCTTGTCTTTGAGTTTATCATAACCAAGGCTTATATCAAGAGTATATGGCAGATGAAGCCCCTCCTGTTTTTCCCTGAGCACTCTTCGGATAGTATCGGTTATCTGTTCAGGGCTCTCATCTTCTTCGATATCTCTGATAATGATAATAAACTCATCACCGCCGTATCTTCCAAGAAATGCCGATGATCTTATGACCTCGCAGGTCTGTCTTAACGCATCGGAGACAATGACCAGCGCACGATCACCTTCTGCGTGGCCGTATGTGTCGTTTATCTTTTTGAACTTGTCAATATCGAACATCATGATGAGGATATTTGTATCCTCATTGTAGCGGCACTGATCCATGTATCTGTTGATCTGTCTGCGGTTATTGAGACGGGTCAGATCATCCACTGAAATCATGGCCTGCATATTCTGGATATAGAACCACATCCACATGATGGTACATCCGAAACAGAATGTGGGTGCATTAAGAGCGAATACCTGAACCATCCCAAATGCCATTACACTAAGGGGGACACTACCAAGCAGAAAGTACTGCACTTTGACTTCTTTTAGCTCTGTTTTTCTGGCGTTGATAATGGAAAGGATAAAACCGGCCAACATGAAAAGAGATGGTACGAAGATCATCATTGGAAAATACAGATTGTTAAGCTCCAAATTTTCATTGATCCAGAATATCGGGTCTGATATATAGGCGATCACAAATGCAAGAATGGAGATCGGTATGGGCATAAAGCACAGATGTCTCTTTTTGATGCTTTTTATGAAAGTCATCTTTTCTGAAACGATTATAAACATGAACATCCCGTATCCCATCAGGTTTAACAGGATATAATTTGTAAAATTAAATAATACAACAAAAAAGCGGATCTGCTTAAAAAGCCCGCTCAGCATTGCTGCCCAGCAAGCATCGGAAATAAAATATAGGATAAATGAAATGACAGAACGCCTGAACCAAAGCTGTTTTTCCTGAAGTGTACCGTGCAGTCTGTCACTGACCAGTATCATTGTCAGGAGTATGACGCATATAAAACTGGCTTCGGTGTAGAATACAAAATAATCGAATCCCATGGTTTGTGCTCCTTAGATCACCATAAGTATATTATCTATCAAAACAGTGTTCGGCACAAGATATATCAACTGCATGTTTTTAGTCTGATTTCACAATTTTTTTCGCTTTTTTGGCGCCGTTCTTGTTTTTTATGCACAAAAAAGCTATAATATTTCATCATGTTATATTACTTCAAGGAGGGAAGGTAAATATGGCAGCAATAATAAAGGATAATAAATCTCCGAAAGGTGAAAACGGAGGAAGGAAGGCGGCAAAAGGCGGGCTCAACATGCGCATGACCCTTATCCTGTTTGCGCTCATTCCTTTGCTGGTTTCTGCGATCACGGTAGGAATAGTATCCATTGAGGAAAGCAAAAAGGAGATAAAATCCTATACACACGATTCTCTTGTTCAGGTTGTTGAAGACGTCGGTAATTCCTTTGATACGATCGTGATCAAGAATAAAGAGATACTTAAGGCTTATACTTCGGCAGGCATTATGAAAGAGGCTTTAAAAAATCCTGATGATGCAGAAATACAGGCCGAGGCTCAGCAGTATACACTTGATTATTTTGCCAGTCTGGAGGGCTGGGAAGGTCTGTATCTGGCTGACTGGAATACAAAAGTCATGACTCATCCAACAAATCCCGGCATTATTGGCGTGGTTCTGAGAGAGGGAGACAGACTCAAGTCTCTTCAGGATTCCATGCTTGCTGCTGAGGATGGTGTATATAACACGGGTATTATGGCGAGCCCCGCTACCGGACAGATAATCATGTCTTTATATACTCCCATAATGGATGAAGGGCAGCCTATCGGGTTTGCCGGCTGTGGTTTCTATGTGCAGGATATAGCTTCGAAGATCTCTGATGTATCTGATTTGAATCTGAAAAGTGCATACATCTATTTCGTGGATTCTGAAGGCACAATGCTTCATCATCCGGATGAATCCAAGATTGGTAATCCTGTAGAAAATGCTGCAGTTAAGGGACTTGTAGCTGATCTTGCGGCAGGTAAAGTGCCGGAGCCTGATATTATCGAGTATCAGTACAAAGGCGTTACCAAATATGCCGGATATTATATAGGTGAGGGAGCGCACTATATTGCTGTTTTAACCGCTGATGAATCTGATGTGATGTCGGGCATAACTGAGATAAGGAAATATACGGTCATCATCTGTGGTGTCTGCATACTTGTATTTATCATCCTCGCGCTGCTTATTGAGCGTCTGATCTCGGGTCCGCTTATCGGAATAACAAAAGCTCTTGATCAGTTGAGTACAGGTGATGTAACGGTAACCTGTGATGCCAAATCTCACATTAAGGAGACAGTCAGCATTATTGGCTCTTTCCGTGAACTGAGGGAGGCTCTTTCGAGATCGATGACATCCGTTAAACGTGCAGCCGGTGAGCTGAATCAGTCTATAATAAGTGTTGACGGAATGACGGGTGACAATGTGGAGTCGATCTCCCAGATAAATACAGCTATCAATGAAGTGGCCGAGACGTCACAGAGCGTTGCACAGAATGCCCAGATCATGGCTGAGAAGGCAGTAGATCTCGGGGAAAGCATCGATCATCTCAACGATAACGTTCAGAATCTTCATGAAGCATCACAAACCATCAAGGATGCTAATAATGAAGCTACAGACTGCATGAAATCGGTATATGACGGTGCTAATGAGTCAGTTGCGGCGATGAAAGAGATCACTGATAAGATCAATAATACCAACTCGGCTATCGAAGATATCGGCTCAGCAATAACGGCAATCGAAACCATAGCTTCACAGACGAATCTCCTGTCACTTAATGCTTCTATCGAAGCGGCACGTGCCGGAGAGGCAGGCCGCGGATTCGCGGTTGTTGCCGATGAGATCAGAAGTCTTGCTGATTCTTCGGCTGAGTCAGCTAAGGAGATAAGACGGATCATAGAGAATGTCATTACTCTGTCGAGCGGAACAGTGGATATTTCAAACCGCGTATATGAGGTTATCACCAAGGAACAGTCGGATATTGAACAGGCACAGGATAAATTCAATATTCTGTCCGAGTCGGTGGAAGCATCAATAAGCGAGATCGAAACTGTTCGTCAGATGACCGAGAAGCTTGACAGTATCAGAGTTGAGCTTTCTAACGCTACTACGGAACTGGGAGCTATTTCTGAAGAACTCGGTGCATCGGCGGAAGAGGTGGCAGCTTCCTGCCAGACAGTAACTGATGCATGTACGGATACTCAGAATTCTACCGGCGAGATGCGTTCTATCAATGAGGATATGAGTGAAGCCATTTCATTCTTCAAGCTTTCGTAGAGCAGTGATTTATTCCGAAAAAGAAAATTTGTATATTTTTTAAAACAGGTATGCTATAATACGATAAGATTAATATTTCTGATGAGGTGAAGGTATGGACACAAAGATTTTATTGGAAAACGGAACTAACGAGCTTGAAATACTCGAATTCACCATAGGGGACAACTCATATGGTATTAATGTGGCCAAGATTCGTGAGATAATTCCTTATCAGCCGGTTACGCCGGTGCCAAATTCACATCCGAGTATTGAAGGCATTTTTATGCCGCGTGAGACAATGATCACAGCGATCAGTTTGAAGAATGCTCTTCAGCTTGGTGAATCTGAACCGGGCGGACTGTTTATTATCACAAATTTCAATAAACTGGATGTAGCATTCCATGTAGACAGGGTTATCGGAATCAACAGATTCTCCTGGAAGGATATTATTAAACCGGATTCGACGATCAATAATGATGAAGACGGTATCTCAACAGGAATCATTAAGCTCAAGGACAGGCTGGTTATCATTCTTGACTTTGAGAAGATCGTAACCGATATAAGTCCTGAGACAGGCCTTAAGGTTTCGGATGTTAGCTCATATTCCGGCAGAGAGAGAAGCGATGCTTCAATTCTTATTGCAGAGGATTCACACCTTCTTAACAAGCTCATATCTGATGCTCTTAGTACTGCAGGTTATGTCAAGTTAAAGAGGACTGAGGATGGTCTTGAGGCATGGAACTTCATCAATAAATGTCTTGCAGAGGGAACACTTGATGAATGCGTGGATCTTGTAATCACGGATATCGAGATGCCTCAGATGGATGGTCACAGACTCACAAAGCTTATCAAGAGCGATGACAGATTAAAGCATATACCGGTCGTTATTTTCTCTTCGCTGGTTAATGAGGAGATGAGGCTTAAAGGAGAGGCTCTCGGAGCAAATGCTCAGTTGTCCAAGCCTGAGATCGGAAGACTTGTTGAGGAGATTGACAAGCTTTTGCTTGATTGATCATTCCTGATAGATAATGATATGATAATAAACCAGGGTCGGTTCATTATGAGCCGACCTTTTCATATTGTTGGCTGTACAATAATATGCTACAATTATTAGTTAGTGAAAGAGCTGATTTAATCAGCGTTTTACTGGTTGAGAAATTATTTCGCATGATAATAAGGGGATTACGCTTCGGTTGGAGCGAGGCTGGAGGATGATTAATGCATAATTCGGAGGATTATTTAGACGCGCTGCTTAAGAGCGTCATGGAACCGTCACCGGAGAAAGATGCAGATAATATACCTGCTGATATATCATATGAGACAGACATGCCGACAGGGGACATGCCTGTTACAGATATGCCTGTTATCGACATACCAACAGAGGATATTCCTGTTGCCGATATGCCAATCATGGATGAGCCCATTGGAGATATGCCAATCGGCGATATGCCCATGGGAGATGAGCCTATCCCGGATATGTCTGCAATGGATATGCCGATATCAGATGAGATTCCCACAGACATTCCTATAGAAGATATGCCCGCCATGGACATGCCAATCATGGATGAACCCATTGGAGATATGCCTATTGGGGACATGCCTATTGGAGATATGCCAATCGGCGACATGCCAATTGGGGATATACCTATATCAGATGAGATTCCAGCAGACATTCCCGTAGAAGATATGTCCGCAATGGACATGCCTATAGATGATACTCCGGCAGACATTCCTATAGAAGATATGCCTGCCATGGATATGCCGATCATGGATGAGCCCATAGGTGATATGCCAATATCAGATGAGACCCCTGCAGACATGCCCGCTGAGGACGCAGTACAGCCGGATGTGCCTGATGACGGTGCAGCCGGAGACATGATGAGCGACAGTGATCTGGAGGCTCTGCTTAATTCGATAGATGACATGGGAGATCCGAGCATGAGTGATGTTGCGGCTATCCCTGCTTCGTTTATCACTCCTGACGGCTCAGCCCCTCAGGAGGAGACAGATACTCCACAAACGCCTGATGCGGCGGAAGCTTCGGATGTATCCTCTTCGGATCCCGGGCAGGATCTTTCGGATATTCAGGCTATGTCTGATGAATCGGATATTCCGGAGATGCCTGAGATGCCGGATATGCCGGATATGCCCGATCTCTCCGGATCAGCATCTCCCGCTGATTTTGATCAGGGATCAAAGGTTGATATTTCAGATGATGCTATGGGGCAGGATGATATAGAGAGGCTTCTTGCTGAGGCTTCAGCATCGGCAGATGATGGGATGCCGGATCTTTCGGGCAGCGATCTTAACGATATCCTTTCGGGGATAGATGATATGGACGCGGCCGAGATAGGGGATCTGCTTAACAAAGATGATAATAATGAGGCTGTGGATACATCCCTCGGACAGGAAGATGATAATTATGATCCTGTTGCAGCCATTATGGGAGGCACAGATGAACCTGCCGCTCCCGGAGTGCTATATACCGAGGAAGAGCTTGCAGCCATGGATCCGGTCGAAAAAAAGCGTGCCCTGAAGGAACAGAAGAAGGCCGCAAAGGCTGCCAAAAAAGAACAGAAGCGGCTTGAAAAGGAAGCAAAGAAGAAAAAAGGGAAAAAAGAACCTGCAGATGATCTCTCTGATGAAGAGGCAGCTCTTTTAGCTGAGGCAGCAGGAATTGATGTTGCGGATGTCACGGCGGAGAAGCCTGAGAAAAAGGGTCTGTTTTCTAAGATAATCAGTGCCATATCCGAGGGCGGCGATGAAGATGAGGATGAGAAATTCGCCGAAGAATCCGCTGTAGATATAGCAGTAGCCGGTGCATCCGATAACGAAAAGATCCTCGCTGAGCTTGAGGCTACAGAGGGACCGGAAACATCGGGAGAAGAAAAAAAGAAAAAGAAGAAAGAGAAAAAGCCTAAAAAAGAGAAGCCTAAGAAGGAGAAAAAACCTCCGAAACCTAAGAAGGAAAAGCGTGAGAGCTTTATCAAATCGGGCCCGACCATCAGGATCCCGAAGAAAAAGGTGCTCCTTACGTTCTTCATGTGTGCGTCTCTTGGAGTGTTAGTAGGTATTACCGCATATATAATCCCGTTCTATCTGGACATGAACAAGGCTGAAGAATCTTATGACCGGGATGATTATGAGAACACTTTCCTGTCACTTACCGGACACAGACTGTCGTCGGAAGAGCAGGAGCTGTATAACAAGAACCTGGTACTGTACAGGGTTCAGAGGAAATATCAGTCCTATGAGAATTATATGGCTCTCGGAATGAAGCTTGAGGCACTTAATTCCCTTGTACAGGGAGTGGAGACCATAGATAATGATTACGAGAAGGCTGAGTCTTACGGTGTCAGGGAAAAATACAATGCTCTGTCACAGAAGATCATAGATGCTCTGGATTCTACCTTTGGCGTAACTGTTGACATGGCCAGGGAGTGGCTGCAGATAAAGGACTCCGCTGAGTATACAAACGCTCTGAATAATTATGTTCTGAACGTTTCGGGCAATGTAACCGGAAACGCCGGTCCGGGGTCTGCCGCTATGTCAAGTAATGATGTGATAGCTGCCGAGGAGGCAGAGATAATAAATGCGGGGAATGTTGAATGATCGCGATCATTGATTATGATGCCGGGAATATAAAAAGCGTGGTAAAAGCTATGGAGTATCTGTCTGCAGATCATGTTTTTACCAGAGATCCGGATATCCTTATGAAGGCTGACAAGCTGATACTGCCGGGTGTAGGTGCATTTGGCAGCGCGATGGAAAGACTTGATCAGTACGGTCTGACGGAAGTTATCAGGGATGCTGTGTCAGAGAATAAGCCTTTCCTTGGCATCTGTCTGGGATTGCAGCTGTTGTTTGAGGACAGTGAAGAGAGCCCGGGCGTTGCCGGAATTGGGATATTAAAGGGACACATTAAAAAGATCCCTACCGGTGAATACTTAAAGATCCCGCATATGGGGTGGAATTCGCTTGCACTTAAGGGAAACGGAAGGCTGTTTAAAGGGGTTAATGACGGGACTCACGTTTATTTTGTCCACAGTTACTACCTTGATGCAGATGACAAGGATATTGTCCGTGCAACGACGGATTATAACGTTACCATAGATGCTTCAATAGAGCAGGACAATGTTTTCGCCTGCCAGTTTCATCCGGAAAAAAGCTCCTCGGCCGGGCTTAGGATACTGAAGAATTTTATAGATCTGTAAAGGAATCAGATAGTGTATACAAAAAGAATTATCCCCTGCCTGGATGTTCATGCGGGGCGCGTTGTTAAGGGCATAAATTTTGTAAACCTCAGGGATGCCGGAGATCCCGTGGAGGCTGCGGCCGCCTATGATAAGGCCGGAGCTGATGAACTGGTATTTCTCGATATAACGGCCTCTTCGGATGCGAGAGATACGGTAGTTGAAATGGTGCGCGCGGTTGCCGAGAAGGTGTTCATACCATTTACCGTCGGCGGCGGTGTAAGGACCGTGGAAGATTTTAAAAAGATACTCAGAGAAGGCGCGGATAAGGTATCTGTTAATTCGGCAGCCATAAATGATCCGGAGCTTATTTCGAGAGCCGCTGACAAGTTCGGAAGCCAGTGTGTGGTGGTCGCTATCGACGCAAGAAGAAGACCGGATGGAAGCGGATTCAACGTATTTAAGAACGGCGGCAGGATAGATACGGGGATAGATGCCGTGGAATGGGCTTTCAGGGCTCACCGTCTCGGAGCGGGGGAAATACTGCTTACCAGTATGGATAAGGACGGAACAAAATCCGGCTATGATATTGAGCTTACAAGGATAATCTCCGAGGGTGTGGATATTCCGGTGATAGCTTCGGGCGGAGCCGGAACAAAAGAACATTTTTATGATGCTTTTACCGAAGGAAAGGCTGATGCTGCATTAGCTGCTTCGCTGTTTCATTTTAATGAGCTTGGGATAGGCGAGCTTAAGGATTATCTGGCTGAAAGAGGCATAGCCGTAAGGAGAGACAAGTAATGGCGGCTATAGACAACGACTGGCTTGAACCTTTGAGCAAAGAATTTTCCAAACCGTATTATAAAAAGCTGTATGAAACGGTAAAAAACGAATATAAGACAAGGACCATATATCCTGACAGCAGGGATCTTTTCAATGCTTTTTCGTATACGCCCCTATCAAAGGTTAAGGTTGTGATCATAGGTCAGGACCCATATCACGAACCCGGTCAGGCACACGGTCTTTGCTTTTCTGTAAGAGACGGGGTTGACATTCCGCCATCACTCTGTAATATCTATAAGGAATTGTCTGATGATCTCGGGCTGTATATTCCCAATAACGGAAATCTGGAAAAATGGGCCAGACAGGGAGTGCTGCTTTTAAACAACGTGCTTACCGTGCGCGCCCACGCGGCTAATTCGCATAAGGATATAGGCTGGGAAGAGTTTACCGATGCCGTTATTGATATACTGAATAAAGTGGACAGGCCGATAGTCTTCATGCTGTGGGGAAAACCTGCCCAGACAAAGTGCGAGAAGCTTGATAACCCGAAGCATCTGGTGTTAAAAGCTCCGCATCCGAGCCCTTTGTCGGCTTACAGAGGTTTTTTCGGATGCAGGCATTTCAGCCGAGCTAACAGTTTTCTTGAGAAGAATTCTCTGACGCCGATAGACTGGCAGATAGAAAATCATTAAATACAGGATTTGAGGGAAAATATGGATAATAAATCGACTATCCGGATAATGATCGCTACAGTATGTCTGATCATTGCCGGACTGGCCATATATGGGGCATATTATTTTGTTACATACCGGTCTGAAGCCAACAAAATGGCTGTTCTCATAAATGAGGGCAACGAAAAGATGGACGCGCAGGATTATGCGGGTGCCATCGAAAACTATGAGATGGCCATGGAGATCGACCCTGAGGAGGAAGAAATAAAGGATGCAATATCCCATGCTTACGTGCTTATGGGGGGAACCTACGGGACTACGGATGATGCGATCGGTTCATATGAAAATGCGATCATTTATAACCCGGAAAACAAGAGCGCTTATTGGGGTATATCCAATATATACGAGGACCGCGAAAACGAGGATATGGTCCTTGAAACGCTGCTAAGAGGCTATGCTGCAACCGGCGATGAGAATATGAAGATCAAGACAGACAATATCGAGGCGGAGAGAGCAAGGATACTTGCAGAAGAGGAGGAAGCCGCCAAAGAGGCAGCAGAAAAGGCAGCGATCGAGGAAGCGCACAATGATCTGTTGGAGAAGCTTATTCCCGTTTTTGCCGCAGGCAATAAGGACGATATAAAGACCGTGCTCAGGACGGATGAGTATCAGGAACTGTCTGATGAAGCCGTCGGAAAAGGCATCAGTTTTTACTACGGAGACAAGGATGAATCCGGCAAAAAGAACGGGACGGGTCTCGGAGTATATCAGGACGGATATTATTATTACGGCGGATACGTTAATGACGTACGAAGCGGTGACGGACTGTGGATCAGGGCGGTATATCCTGAAGGCTCGGCACTTGGCTCGTTTATCTATGAAGGAAAATGGGAAAATGATGCTCCAAACGGAGAGGGGACATGTACCTCGAATTATTATGCGGACAGAGTGGGTTCCGGGGGCATGACCAAACAGATAATTACCGGCTCGTATAAAGACGGTCTTGAAAACGGGAAGATGGCTTTGTCGGGATCGCTTAAGAGCGGCGGAACCGTAAAGTATTCATATACGTCCGCTGACGGAGTTGCGGCAAAGATCAGTGATGAGGATTCGGGCGTAAAAGGACAGTATATAATTGCAAAATCCTCCGATGAGAGCTCCAACCTTACTTCGGACGGGAGCAAGCGGGGAGTGGAAGGGTTTGCAGACTGAATAAACATACACTATCAATCTGAGGAGACAGTAATATTATGAAAAAAACAGCATTTGTAACAAAGGAAAAAGCAGAAGAGATCGCAAGGGATATCCCTACCCCTTATATCCTTTATGATGAGAAGGGTATAAGGAACAACCTCCGTGCCATAAAGGATGCTTTTTCCTGGAATAAGGGTTTTAAAGAATATTTTGCGGTAAAGGCATGTCCGAATCCGTTTATTTTAGAGATACTCAAGGATTTTGACTTCGGCTGTGACTGCTCATCCTACACTGAGCTCATGCTCTCCGAAAAAACGGGACTTATCGGGGACGATATAATGTTTTCCTCAAATGACACTCCCGATGATGAGTATGAGTATGCAGGAAGACTCAATGCAATAATCAATCTTGATGATATTACTCACATTGACCAGGTGGAAAGAGTTCTGGGAAAACTTCCGGAAAAAATGAGCTGCAGATTCAATCCGGGCGGCCTGTTTGAGATGAGTAACGGCATAATGGATAATCCGGGTGATTCAAAGTACGGAATGACTACAGAGCAGCTGTATGAAGCTTTCGAGATCCTTATGAAGAAGGGCGTTAAGGAATTCGGACTGCATGCTTTTCTTGCAAGCAATACGGTTACGAACGATTATTATCCCAAGCTTGCCGGGATCCTGTTTGAGCTGGCGGTCGACCTTAAGAAAAAGACCGGTGCCGACATAACATTCATAAATCTTTCAGGCGGTGTCGGGATCCCGTATACTCCCGATAAGGAAGGCAATGACATATATGCGATAGGCCGTGGGGTCAAGGAGCAGTATGAAAAGATCTTAGTGCCTGCCGGAATGGAAGACGTTGCCCTGTATACGGAGATGGGAAGGTTTGTAACGGGCCCTTATGGAGCACTTATTACCAGAGCGATCCATGAGAAACATATCTACAAGGAATACATAGGTGTCGATGCCTGTGCAGTAAACCTTATGAGACCTGCAATGTATGGTGCATACCATCATATCACGGTCTTAGGAAAGGAAGACGAGCCGCTTACCAATAAATATGACGTTGCTGGTTCACTCTGTGAGAATAATGATAAGTTTGCGATCGACAGGATGCTTCCCAAGATCGAGATGGGAGACCTTATCTTTATACATGATGCCGGAGCTCACGGATATTCAATGGGATATAATTATAACGGAAAGCTGAAATGCGCCGAGGTACTGTTAAAGAGCGACGGATCCCATAAGCTCATCCGCAGGGCGGAGAGTACGGCAGATTATTTTGCAACCTTTGACTGCTTTGACGAGTATAAGTCGCTCGTGAATTGAAAAAGCCATATTTTTATGATATAGTAAACGCCAAACAGATCTGCTGTATATTATAGTATCACTGTTTGCGGGCCGGCGTGTCGGAATTGGCAGACGAGGCAGACTCAAAATCTGTTTTCCGCAAGGAAGTGCGGGTTCAAGTCCCGCCGCCGGCAGGGATAAAAGCCTTGATTTTACAGTAAAGTCGAGGCTTTTTCTTTTTCCCGGACACTGTACGGACAATGATCCCGATCCTGCCCATCTGTTATAAACGGTGATGCGTGAAACGTCAGTCTTGTGGTTTACATCTTGTTGAAATACAATATTTGGTGTATAGTATGAGGAAGAATCACATCTTCGGATGATATGATATTTATGTGCTTTGGGGTCATTAAAGCACAGACGGGATCCTGAATGAACTGTAACGAAATGGACAAGTATATCCCTCTGTTTATCGAAGACGAGCTTACGGGGGATGAATTAGGTCATTTTCTCAATCATATAGACAGCTGCAAGGTTTGCTACGATGAAATGGAAACCAGCTATCTTATTAAGGAATCGCTCATCAGACTTGAGGAAGGCGATTCCTTCGATCTGCATTCAGAACTCCTTGAAAAGATAAAGACCATGAAGCGGTGCTATTTTTTCCATGAGAGCATCGCTCTTGTTAGACGTGTATTACTGATACTGGCGGGATTCTCGGTGGTGTCGCTTATCGTGTATCTGTATATAATCGCTGCATAGGTGATCAGGTTATGAGTGAAAAACTGTTATTGATCGACGGAAACAGTATAGCAAACAGAGCTTTTTACGGCGTCCCCACTCTTACAAACGGAGAGGGATTTCATACAAATGCGATATACGGCTTTTTAAATATCATGTTTAAGGTACTGGATGAGGAGCATCCGGATTACCTTGCGATCGCTTTTGACCTTAAGGCAAAGACCTTCAGACACGAGATGTATCCCGAGTACAAGGGAACGAGAAAGGGCATGCCCGATGAGCTCAGGGAACAGATACCTGTCCTTAAGGACCTGTTAAAAGCAATGCAGATAAAGCTTGTGGAGCTTGAGGGCTATGAGGCGGATGATATCCTCGGTACGCTTGCCGTTTCCGGACAGGAGAAGGGAATGGAGGTGTCTCTTCTGTCGGGCGACAGGGATCTTTTACAGATGGCAAGTGATAAGATCATGGTGAGGATCCCAAAGACCAAGGGAGGAAAGACCGAGGTCTATGATTATCATACGGAGGATGTAATAAGAGAATACGGGATAGAGCCGTATCAGGTTATTGAGCTGAAAGCTCTTATGGGGGATGCTTCCGATAATATTCCCGGTGTTCCAAAGATCGGAGAGAAGACGGCAACAGAGCTCATACAGAAGTATAAGGATATAGATAATCTTAAGGGACACATCGGGGAAATACAGAAAAAGAGCATAAGGGAGAGTCTTGAGCAGAATTTTGACATGGCTGTTTTAAGCAAGGCTCTTGCCACGATCAATACAAAGGCACCGGTCGATACATCCTTTGAAGACAAAAGGATTTCGGACATGTATACCGCTGAGGCCTACGATATAATAAAAAGGCTCGGATTTAAGAATATCATACAAAGATTCGAAGATCCGGATGTAAAAAAAGAAAACGTAGAGATAGAAGCCGTTCTCATAACTGATGAGAATGAGGCCCTGAGCCTATTTGAAGGATTAAACGGGAAAGATAAGGTAAGCGTCCGTATTTTTGTACACAATGGCATAGTTGGGGCGGCTCTGTGTGCGGATGAAGACAAAGGATATTTTGTCGCGGTCTCAGGAATGTTTATAGAGGGTATTTCCGAGGAGAGTCTGGTAAAACATATCTCGAAGCTCTCATCAATGAGGGATGCGGGCCATGTGCTTGTAACCTTCGGTATCAAGGAGCTGTATCATCAGTGTCCGGAAGCCGCTGATTTTGACCGCGTAGGCGCTTATTTTGATACAAAGATAGCCTCATATCTGTTAAATCCTCTGAAGAATGATTACGAGACCGAAGATGTTGCGATCGAAAACGGTATTTCGATCCAAAGCTATAAGGAGCTTTTTGAAAAGACCGATGTAAGAAATGCATATTTAAATAACAGGGATGCTTTTGTTAAATACGCCGTAAAGACAGCCTATGTATCCTACATGGCATATGAACCGCTAATAGAAAAGCTTAGGAGAAATGAATGCCTGAGTCTGTTTCGTGACATAGAAATGCCTCTTACCATATGTCTGTATGAGATGGAAAGAGAAGGTATCAGGGTGATACCTGAGGCCCTTAGGGAATACGGGGCTTCACTTAACGATCAGATCGAGGCACTTAGAAAACAGATCATAGATGAGGCGGGAGAGGATTTTAACATAAATTCTCCCAAGCAGCTTGGAGAGATATTATTTGACAAGATGAAGCTTCCGGGCGGAAAGAAGACAAAGACCGGCTATTCAACAGCCGCGGATGTGCTTGAGAAGCTTGCCGTCACGCATCCTTTTGTAAGCCATATCCTTGAATACAGGGGACTCAGTAAGCTTAAGTCCACATATGCGGACGGCCTGATGCCGTATATAGATGAAAATGACAGGATACATTCCACCTTCCATCAGACTATCACAGCCACCGGAAGGATAAGCTCGGCAGATCCGAATCTGCAGAACATTCCCATCAGGATGGAGCAGGGAAGGCTGATACGAAAGGTCTTTGTGCCAAAGGACGGATATCTGTTCTTAGATGCGGATTATTCCCAGATCGAGTTAAGGATATTAGCCCATATGTCAGGCGATGAGACTCTTATACAGGCATTTGAGGACGGTAAGGATATTCACAGGATTACCGCATCGAAGGTTTTCAACGTTCCTTTCGACGAGGTCACGAGTCTCCAGAGAAGAAATGCCAAAGCCGTGAATTTCGGCATAATCTACGGTATATCATCATTCGGCCTGAGTCAGGATATCGGGATCACGGCAGGTGAAGCCAAGGAATTCATCGAGAACTATTTTATGACCTTCCCGAAGGTCAAGAAGTTCCTTGACTCTCTTGTAAGCGATGCCAAGGAGAAGGGCTATGCAGAGACACTTTTTAACAGGAGACGTCCCGTTCCCGAGCTTAAAGAATCAAACTTCATGCGCAGGCAGTTCGGTGAGAGAGTAGCCATGAATGCACCGATCCAGGGTACTGCGGCTGATATAATGAAGATCGCAATGATAAGGGTCGTAAAAAGACTCAGGGATGAAGGACTTAAGACGAAAGTCATTTTACAGGTACATGACGAGCTGTTGCTTGAAACCCTTACATCGGAAAAGGAACAGGTTGCCTCTATTTTAACGGAAGAGATGGAAAATGCCGCCGCTCTTTCCGTGAGACTCACAGTGGAAATGAGTGAGGGAAGTAACTGGTATGAAGCCAAATGACAGGGGTGTATTATGAAGGTGATTGGAATAACCGGGGGTGTCGGAAGCGGTAAATCCGAGGTCATGAAAATGATCGAAAAGCTGTCGGACTCCTGTATGATATATGCGGATGATGTGGCAAACATGCTTAAAGAAAAGGGGAAACCCTGCTACTTCGATCTTTTGAGCCTTCTTGGAGAGGATATCCTTAATGAGGAAGGCGAGATAGATAAAAAAAAGATGGCTGCAAGGATGTTTGCGGAAGGTAATGAGGACCTTACGGCCAGAGTAAATGAGATCGTCCATCCAAGGGTCAAGCAGTACATCCTTGATAGGATAGATGAGGAAAACAGTGCAGGCAGATTTGATTATTTTTTTATAGAGGCAGCACTCCTTATCGAGGACGGATATGATAAAATATGCGATGAACTGTGGTATGTTTACGCTGATGAGGATGTAAGAAGAGAAAGGCTTAAAAAAAGCAGGGGCTATTCAGATGAAAAAATAACCGGCATATTTTCATCACAGAATAAAGATGAGGTGTTTCGAAAACACTGCCGTGTTATCATAGAAAACAACGGGGATCTTGATTCGTTAAAGGAACAGATCCTTAGGCATTTGTGATCGGAGAGGAATACAAGGTGGATAATATCAAAATTCCAGGACAATTGGTATTCGGACTTGATATAGGAACGCGCAGTCTGGTCGGAACCGTAGGCTATATGACGGATGAGGTGTTTCATGTTGTCGCTCAGTGCGTCAGGGAACATGAAACGCGTTCGATGCTTGACGGACAGATCCATAACATAGAGGTTGTCGGCAACTCCATAAGGGCCGTGAAAAATGATCTCGAAGCACAGATCGGAAGGGAGCTTCATGAGGTCTGTATAGCTGCCGCAGGAAGAGTATTGAAGACTGTGACCATCCGTGCGGATATGGAATTCCCTGAAGAGGTGGTCTTAGACGGGGAAAACGTATACTCACTGGATATGCTCGGTGTGGAAAAGGCATATGAGCAGTTTCAGAAGGAAAACGAAGTAGATACCAAGTTCTACTGTGTAGGATACACGGTGGTCAATTATTACCTCAATGATTATCCCATCTCTACTCTTGAACAGCATACGGCCAAAAGGATCGCGGTAGAGCTTATAGCAACGTTCCTGCCTGATGAGGTCGTGGACGGACTCTACAGGGCAGTGGAGAGTGCGGGACTGCAGGTATCGAATCTTACGCTGGAGCCTATTGCCGCAATGCAGGTGGCAATACCTGTAATGTACAGGATGCTCAATATCGCACTGGTGGATGTGGGGGCCGGAACCTCGGATATCTGTGTGACCAGTGACGGAAGTATCATCGCCTACGGAATGATCCCGATGGCAGGAGATGAGCTTACAGAAGTTATCGCAAAGCACTGTCTCGTGGATTTTGCCACTGCCGAAAGGATCAAGACCTCGGTAGCGAAAAAGAAACCCATAAGTTACAAGGATATCATGGGCACTCCACAGAAGATAACGCCCGATGAGGTATTAAAGATCACGATGCCCGTCGTGCAGACGATGACTAAGGAGATCGCCGAAAAGATCAAGTATTTAAACGGCGGAAAGAGCGTTGCCGCTGTATTTGTGGTAGGCGGAGGCGGAAAGCTCCCGACATTTACCGAATGCCTTGCAAAAGAGCTTGGTATAGACAAGGCAAGATGTGCTCTAAGGGGCGAGGAAGTACTTAAGGATATCGATTATCAGAACGGAAAACCCAATACGGATTCCCTGTTTGTGACCCCGATAGGCATATGCCTAAACTTCTATGATTCAAAGAACAATTTCATCTTTGTAAACTTTAACGGCGAGAGGATAAAGCTATACGATAACGGCCATCTGCTCCTTGTAGATGCCGCTCTTCAGGCGGGCTTCCCGAATGAGGGCCTGTTCCCGAGAAGAGGCGATGAGTTAAGCTTTACCGTTGACGGAAAGGCGATGATGGTAAGAGGAGAGCTTGGAGAGCCTGCCGTTATCACCTTAAACGGTGCCGAAGTAAACATGAATACCGAAATAAGAGCAGGTGACAGGATCGTTGTAAAGGAATCGACAAAGGGCGAGCCTGCAAATATGGAGCTTAGAAAGGTTCCGGGCTTTGAATCTTCTATCTATGTAAATGTTAACGGCACGAATATAGAGCTTCCTAGATTTGCCGAGGTAAACGGAAACCTGCAGTCCGGATATTATGACATAAAGACCGGCGACGAAGTGAAGATGCTTGATTATTATACTGTCAGACAGGTGGCTGAGTTTATGGATGTCATCCTTAAAAAGGATATGAACATCTATGTAAACAACAAGCTTTCCACTCTTGATGATAAGGTCTACAACAACTTTTCCCTTATCTGGAGCCTTGAGGAGCTGGAGCTGTCGGATGTTGATAAATACGGAATGGGCGGACCGGAAGCCGGGAGCTTTTCGGAGCTTTCTGCGGATGAAGAATACAAGACCGGTGATGCCATGGCTCCGGAAGGCGTAAAAAGACCTTCACTTGAGGGCGGCATCGAAAGACTTGTAAGCAGTAAGAGCCCGGTACCTGCGGCAAATAATGTTAGGCCTCCTGAGGCACCCGTTCCTTCCGTTTCTGCAGACGCAAAAGAACCGGAAGACAGCATGACTTCCATGACGGAGAGGAGAGATGATAGTGACTCGCTTCCGTTTTCCTTTCTGTCCGAGACATTTGATGAAGCAGATGCATTCAAACGGGAAGAACCTGCAGATACGGGCGATGAGGATGAGACTTCGGGTTATACGGATCAGACCGGGGATGATGCAGATGAGACAGCGGGTGATATGGCCGGAGTGCCCGACGGGATGTCTGCTGAAAAAAGCAGCTCAAGACCGATCGACATGATCCGTGAGATGCAGGCTGAAAAGAGAGAAGCGGCAAACGCTCCGGATGCGGATACAAATGTAAGGAACATGGATCCGGTAGGTATGCCGTTGCATGTTACCATCAATGGCAAGGAAATAACCCTTACGGGCAAGAAGGATTATATATTCGTCGACATTTTTGATTTTTATGATTTTGATCTGTCAAAGCCGAAGGGCAGATCGGTTGTCACAAGGGTAAACGGAATGCCCGCACAGTATGCAGGCATACTTAATGAGGGAGATAAGATAGATCTGTATTGGGGAGAGTAAGGATCACCCGATGCGGGAAAGAGGGGATAAAATGGAAATATGCAGCATTGCAAGCGGCAGCAGCGGAAATTGCATTTATGTGGGTACCGAAAACACGCATCTGCTGGTGGATGTGGGTATAAGCGGAAAGAAGACTGAGGCCGGTCTTAATGCACTGGGATTAAAACCTGAGGATCTTGACGGGATACTGATAACCCATGAGCATTCCGATCACATTGCAGGGTTAGGTATAATCGCACGAAGATACGGAATACCCGTATATGCGACCAAAGGAACGATAAAGGGTATAGAAAATGCCGTATCTACAGGTGAGATACCGCCTGAGCTCTTCCACACCGTGAGGGCAGATGACAGCTTTATGATTGAGGATATCGTGGTAGATCCCGTAAAGATTTCCCATGATGCCAACGAACCCGTAGCGTATAAGCTTTCAAAGGGGATGCACTCGGTGGGAGTGCTTACGGATCTCGGAAAATACGATGATTACATCGTAAACAGTTTTGCCGGTGTTGAAGCTGTCCTGATCGAATCCAATCATGACGTCAATATGCTGCAGGTCGGGAAATATCCATATCAGCTTAAGCAGAGGATACTGGGTGACAGGGGCCATCTCTCCAACGAAGACTGCGGAAAACTGTTGTGCAGGCTGCTGCATGATGATCTTAAGACAATTCTGCTTGGGCATCTGAGCAAGGAGAACAATCTCGAAGAGCTTGCCTACGAAACCGTAAGGCTTGAGATACTGATGGACAAATGCAGATACAATCCCGGCGATTTCGAGATAAGGGTGGCCGGAAGAACGGAAATGTCAGCACGCATAGCAGTCTGATCAAAAGGAGACATAATCATGAAGAAAATAATCATTACTGTTGTCGGAAAGGATACGGTGGGGATAATCGCGAAGGTCTGCACGTATCTTGCAGGCAACAGGATCAATATACTGGATATATCACAGACTATCGTTTCAGGTTACTTTAACATGATGATGATCGTGGATATAAGCGGGTCAGTAAAGCCTTTTAATGATATCTCTGATGAACTTACGCAGATAGGCGAGGAGATCGGTGTCGTAATACGCTGCCAGAGAGAAGAGATATTCGACAATATGCACAGGATTTAGCCGGAGGTTCTTATGATCAGCATATATGAGGTTAATGAGACCAATGAAATGATAGAAAAGGAGAACCTTGACGTAAGAACGATCACCATGGGTATCAGCCTTTTTGACTGTATCTCTGACGATAAGGACAGGCTTAAGGACAATATCTACAACAGGATCGTTACTCTCGCAAAGGATCTTGTTCCCGTCGGAAAAGCCATTGAAAGCGAATTCGGTATTCCCATAGTAAACAAACGTATATCGGTTACCCCCATTGCTATGATCGGTGCAGGTGCGTGTAAGACTCCCGAGGATTTTGTGGAGCTTGCAATGGTGCTTGACAGAGCTGCTAAAGCAGTGGGAGTCAACTTTATCGGCGGCTATTCAGCTCTGGTATCCAAGGGAATGACCCGTGCCGAGGAGCTTCTCATAAGATCCATTCCCGAAGCACTGTCAAGGACTGACGTGGTATGCAGCTCGGTAAATGTGGGTTCCACCAAGACCGGGATAGATATGGATGCTGTCCGTTTAATGGGACAGATGATAAAAGAGACCGCACAGCTTACGGCTGAAAGGGATTCCCTCGGCTGCGCAAAACTGGTTGTTTTCTGCAATGCCCCCGATGACAATCCTTTCATGGCCGGAGCCTTTAACGGTGTTACGGAAGGCGACTGCGTGATAAATGTAGGCGTCAGCGGACCGGGAGTGGTAAAGAATGCCGTCTCAAAGGTGAAGGGCGAGAGCTTTGAAGTCTTATGTGAGACCATCAAGAAGACGGCTTTTAAGGTTACAAGAGTCGGGCAGCTCGTTGCAAGAGAAGCATCCGAAAGACTGAATGTTCCGTTTGGAATAGTGGATCTGTCGCTTGCGCCCACACCGGCGATAGGAGATTCCGTTGCTGATATCCTGTGCGAGATGGGCCTTGAATGCACCGGCGCCCCCGGTACCACAGCGGCTCTTGCACTGTTAAACGATCAGGTAAAAAAAGGCGGAGTCATGGCATCCTCCTATGTGGGCGGACTGAGCGGAGCTTTTATTCCGGTAAGTGAGGACCAGGGAATGGTAGACGCCGTGAACAAGGGTGCCCTGTCCATTGAAAAGCTTGAGGCAATGACCTGTGTATGTTCTGTGGGTCTTGATATGATAGCAGTACCCGGCGATGTAAGCGCATCAACTATATCCGGGATCATAGCCGATGAGATGGCGATAGGAATGATCAATCAGAAGACGACTGCTGTAAGGCTTATTCCCGTTTCGGGAAAAGGAGTGGGAGATACGGTCGAGTTCGGAGGGCTTTTAGGACATGCTCCGATCATGAATGTAAACAGATTCTCCTGCGATGCATTCATTAACCGCGGCGGCAGGATACCTGCTCCGATACATTCGTTCAAAAACTGAGACCGGGCGTATCTCAGTTTATCAGAACTATCTTTTTCGTATACTCATATGAGAAGGGTCTGTTAAACTTCCAAGCGGCGACGGATTCATACAGATCTGCAGCCTGGATGTCTTCATACAGCATAGCCGTTCCGGTTTCATCCGTGACTATGCTTTTGTGATCGGCAAGCTTACTGATAAACGGGATAAGGGAATGCTCCTTGAGTGTATGCATCAGATCTTCGGCATTTCTGTTAAGACCGAGTATCCTTGCATAGTAATGTCCCTGTGAAAGCCTGCTTTCCATGCTCCTGCTGTCAATATCAAGCAGAATGTGCATAAGGCATCTGCAAAGACGGGTGTAGGTCATATCCCTGCTCTTTACTTTTTCACAAAGATCTGTAAAGGATGAAGCCTTTCTGTAGGTATTAAGGATCCTTGATGACAGATCTTCACTTACGTCAAGATAGCCCGAAAGGGCTTTTCTTTTTGCCCTGTCCCTGTCGGTGTTCTGCTTAAGAGAAAGGGTATAAAGGGAGTGAAGCTTATAAAACAGGATGGAAGAAAGATCATTTTCATGTACCGGAAAGCTTTTGTTAAGCGCAGAGCTTAGGATCTGAAGGCTGCTGTCCGGGATCAGGCTGCACAGATCAAAAAGAGCTTCCTTGTGTGACATGATCTCTTTTCTGATCGCTGAGCCCGAAAGGGCGCCGGGCTCCGTATCGTGATGATCCGATATGATACGTTTAACCGAAAGAGGCTTTATGTCCGAATGAAGCTTTAAGAGTGCACGTATGTAGTAGATCCCGAGAGCATTGTTTGGAGCTTTCAGTATATCTGCATCTTCCACGTCAAGCCCTGTTTCAATGAGCGCATCAGACATTGCAAGAGGATAGCTTTTGCCCTGCTTAAGATGTTCTTTAATGCGCCGGTTTAAGGCTTCATTATCTTCTTTAAGAGTGTACTGCGCAAGCTTTTCAAGCTTTTTCGTATCCGCATTTTCAGCTCCAAAACACAGACAGTCAACGGCTCCGAGCTTATCGGCAAGAGATACAGCGCCGTAGGCATAGTTTTCGATGCTGCTTAAGCAATAACAGACGGGAAGCTCGATCACAAGATCCGCACCTCCCCTCAGAGCCATCTCAGCTCTTGTGTATTTGTCCGTGATCGCAGGTGTTCCCCGCTGCACGAAATCACCGGACATGATGCAGATGATATGATCGGCACCAGTTACCTCGCGCGCTTTCTGTATCTGATACAGATGTCCTTTGTGGAATGGATTGTATTCTGCTATGACGGCTGTTATCTTCATGAGCTGATACCTCTTAAGATCCCGGCCGGTATTTTGCCGGATTATGGGAAAAAATGTGTTTTTGACACTGATATTATTATAAGTTATAATATATTCTGATGTCAAAAGACAACGGAAGGGGTTACAAAAATGGCTTTTATAGATCAGATCAAGGAAAGGGCAAAGCAGGATGTAAAAAGGATCGTAATGCCCGAAACTAATGACAGACGTACTCTGATGGCTGCAGCCACCGTAATACGGGAAGGCATAGCAGACATCATATTTGTCGGAAAAAGAGAAAAGATCATGGAGGGAGCCCACTGGCTCGATCTCGATCTTGACAGGGTTAAAATAGTAGATCCGGAGACAACTGACAAGCTTGATTCATATATCGACAAGCTCTATGAGCTGAGAAGAGCAAAGGGAATGACTCTTGAAGCGGCAAGGGAGAGGCTTCTTACCGATGAGCTTATGTTCGGAGTCATGATGGTAAAGATGGGTGATGCCGACGGAATGGTTGCAGGAGCCTGTCACGCTACGGCAGATGTATTAAGGCCGTCACTTCAGATACTCAGAACCGCACCGGGAGTAGAGATCGTATCAGGTTTCTTCATACTCGATGTTCCGAATTGTCCGTACGGTGCTGACGGAACCTTCCTGTTTGCAGACTGCGGACTCAATCAGGATCCCAATCCCGAGGAACTGGCCTGCATAGCCAATTCTTCCGCAAAGAGCTTCACCAATCTCGTGGGACACAAGCCCATAATAGCGCTTTTATCGCATTCGACAAAGGGCTCGGCAAAGCATCCGTTGGTAGATAAGGTTGTGGAGGCTACAAGGATAGCACAGGAAAAATATCCCACCCTTATGATCGACGGAGAACTGCAGACGGATGCGGCACTTGTTGAGAGCGTTGCAAGAACAAAAGCTCCCTGCTCTGAGGTTGCGGGACATGCAAATGTACTTATCTTCCCCAATCTTGACTGCGGAAATATCGGCTACAAATTAGTGGAGAGACTCGGAGGCGCAGATGCCTTCGGACCGATGTTACAGGGCCTTGCAAGACCGGTAAATGACCTCTCGAGAGGATGCAATGCCGATGACATAGTCGGAGTTGTTGCACTGACCGCGGTACAGGCACAGCTCATCATGGATTAAAAAAGTTGTTGACAAACCGTGTCTGCATCTATATAATTCAAAAGTACGCGACGCGACAAGGGAGGTGTAAGAAATGTCTATTTGTCCGAAAAATAAATCCTCTAAGGGTAGAAGAGATCAGAGAAGAGCAAATTGGAAAATGAATGCCCCCACACTCGTAAAGTGCAGCAAGTGCGGTGCCCTTATGGTTCCCCACAGAGTATGCAAGGAATGTGGTTCATATAACAAGAAGGAGATCATCCCTCAGGATTGATACTCTTAAGGATTTGCATGATCATTTGATGTAAAAAAGCTGTTGCAGGAATGCAGCAGTTTTTTTGTGCCATCTTATCTGTAGGGCTTCTTGCTTTTTGATTTAATGTCTTGTATAGTTATAGAAAATACGTTGTATAACAGTAAATGGTGACTTTTATGGTTAATGTCGTAGTAGATGCAATGGGTGGAGACAATGCTCCCGAGGCACCGATAAAGGGAGCACTTAATGCCGTTGCAAAGCGTTCGGATATAAAGGTTATACTTGCCGGAAAAAAAGATGTTATCGAGGGCGTCCTTTCAAAGTACCCCCACGACAGCGACAGGGTGGAGATATATGATGCGAGTGAGGTCATCGAGACCGGCGAGCCGCCTGTCATGGCGATCAGAAAGAAAAAGGATTCTTCCATAGTGCGGGGGCTGTACCTTGTAAAAGAGGGAAAGGCTGATGCGTTTATTTCATCTGGAAGTTCAGGTGCGGTATTAGTCGGGGGACAGGTAATAGTCGGAAGACTAAAGGGAGTTGAAAGACCTCCGCTTGCTCCGCTCATTCCCACACAGGACGGTGTCACCTGTCTTATCGACTGCGGTGCGAACGTTGATGCAAGACCTTCTCATCTGGTGCAGTTTGCCAAGATGGGTTCCATATACATGGAAAACGTTATCGGGATAAAGAATCCTAGAGTAGCCATAGTAAATATCGGTGAAGAAGAGGAAAAGGGAAACATGCTCGTAAAGGAGACTTTTCCGCTTCTTCGAAACTGTCCCGACATTAATTTCATCGGAAGCATAGAAGCAAGGGATATTCCGCTTGGAAAGGCTGACGTGGTCGTGTGTGAGGCCTTCGTCGGGAATGTGATCCTTAAGTTTTACGAAGGGGTAGGCATTACCCTTAAAAAGGTTTTAAAACAGACCTTTATGACAAACATAAAAACAAAGATCGGGGCGCTTCTTGTAAAGAACGATCTTAAAGAGTCCATGAAGAAATTCGATGCCACAGAGTACGGCGGAGCTCCGCTTTTAGGCCTTAACGGCCTTGTAGTGAAGGCTCACGGCAGTGCAAAGGAAAAGGAAATCTCCATTGCGGTAGAGCAATGTGCCATATTTAAGGAACAGAAGATAAATGAGAAAATAAACGAAAAAATAAACGTACTTTATCAGGAGGGATTATAGTATGGAGTTTGAGAAGATTCAGAAGATCATTGCCGAAGTGCTGAATGTGGATACCGAGGAGGTTCAGCCGGATACAAAATTTGTAGATGATCTCGGGGCGGACTCGCTAGATATTTTTCAGATCATAATGGGGATAGAAGAAGAATTCGATATTGAGATCACAACGGATGATGCGGAGAAGATAGTTACTGTGGGAGATGCCTTCGAGCAGATAAAAAATGCTTTGAGCTGAGAATAGCAGCAAGAATGCCCGGCATTCTTGCTGTATTACTGTAAGGAGTTTGTTTTTTCGATGAACAGGAATGACTATGTTTTGTTTGAGGAAAAGACGGGCTATCATTTTAAGGATATCTCGTATCTGAAAACAGCATTGACACACAGCTCGTACGCAAATGAGACAAAGGCCGATCCGTATGAGGATTACGAACGCCTCGAGTTTTTAGGAGACGCCGTTTTGGAACTTTGCGTGAGCGATCATTTATACAGGACCATGCCAAACAAAAAAGAGGGCGATATGACAAAGCTTCGCGCCTCTTTAGTATGTGAGCCGACTCTTGCAATGTGCTCGACTGCCATAGATCTGAAGGACTATATACTGCTTGGAAAAGGAGAAGAGTTAACGGGCGGAAGAAGCAGGGATTCAATAGTATCCGATGTGTTTGAAGCCGTGATCGGTGCGATCTATTTGGACGGCGGCATAGAGGAGGCAAGAAAGTTCATACACAGATTCGTGCTTGAAGACATGTATCATAAGATCGAATTTGTGGATTCAAAGACCAATCTTCAGGAATATGTGCAGGATAAAGGATATGCTCTTTCATATGAGCTGATATCGGAAAACGGCCCTGCCCATAACAGGGAATATGTCATGGGTGCCATTATAGACGGGGAGAGGATAGCGACCGGAACGGGAAGATCCAAAAAACACGCCGAGCAGGAGGCCGCCTACAAGACACTTAACATATTAAGAAGCAGAGAGTAGATAAATGTATTTAAAAAGTATAGAGGTTCATGGATTTAAATCCTTTGCAAACAAAATAAAATTCGAATTTCAGGAAGGCATTACGGGCATAGTGGGTCCAAACGGGTCCGGAAAGAGTAATGTCGCTGATGCCGTAAGATGGGTTTTAGGTGAGCAGAGTGCCAAGCAGTTAAGGGGAGCGAGCATGCAGGATGTTATCTTCTCCGGTACCGAGCTCAGAAAACCGATGGGCTATGCATATGTTGCGATCACCCTTGATAATTCGGACCATATGCTGCCCATTGATTATGAAGAGGTAACCGTCACCAGAAGAGTGTACAGATCCGGTGAGAGCGAATACATGCTCAACGGTTCTATATGCCGTCTTAAGGACGTTACCGAAATGTTCTATGATACCGGTATCGGAAAGGAAGGCTATTCCATAATCGGCCAGGGCCAGATCGATAAGATCTTAAGCGGTAAGCCCGAGGAGAGAAGAGAACTCTTTGACGAGGCAGCAGGTATAGTAAAGTTTAAGAGAAGAAAGGCCATGGCCATCAAGAAGCTTGAGACCGAGCAGTCCAACCTTGTCAGAGTGTCGGATATCTTAAGCGAGCTTGAAAAACAGGTAGGCCCCCTTGAAAAACAGTCGGATATCGCAAAGGACTATCTGAATAAAAAAGAAAAGCTCAAGAACCTTGATATCAATCTGTTCTTACTTGATAACATAAGGCTTAAAGACCAGCTTGATGATATAGACAGAAAGACCGAGATAGCTGTAAATGATCTCAATTCAAACAAGGAAAAGTATGAGGAGAACAAAAAAGAGTTTGAGGAATTATCAGAGACTCTCAGACAGACAGAAGAGGAGATAGAAAAAAAGAGGGAAGCTCTTTCAAAGAGCGGACTGTTAAAGGAAAAGCTTGAGGGTGAGATAAAGCTTGCCAACGAAAAGATCAATTCATCAAACAATAATATAGAACTGTTTACGGAACAGAAAAGAGCAAATTCGGACCGACTCATCATCCAGAAGCAGGAGCTTGAAAAGCTTACGAAAAATAAAGAGCAGATGGATGAAAAGACTCAGGCGCTTTCAAAGGAAAACGATGAGAAAAAAGCTGAGCTATCCGACCTTCAGAAACGTATAGCCGAGCTTAACAACAGTATCCAGAAGGACAGCGAAGAGGTCATAAACATAGTAAAGAGCAGAGCCTCTGTACAGGCCGATATCGGACGTTTTGACACAATGCTTGAGCAGGCAAGGATCAAGAAGGCTGATATCCAGTCAAGGCTTATAAAGGCTAAATCCGAAGAGAAGGAAACAGAGGATAACCTAAACAGGCTGTATGCCGAAATGGAGGAAGCGGACAAGGAGGCAAAGAGGCTTGAAGCAGAGATAGCCCAAAAAGAGGAAAGCCTTCTTGAATTCAAACATACGCTTGAGAATAAGGATAAGGAACTGCAGGAAGCACAGCTTAACTTTCACCGCCAGAAATCGAGACTTGATACCTTAAGAAACATCGCCGAGCGCTACGAAGGCTATGGCAGCAGCATCAAGAAGGTGATGGACAAAAAAGATTCGGGTGATAAAAAGATCATCGGAGTCGTTGCCGATATACTGAAGGTTGATAAAAAATATGAAACGGCAATAGAAACCGCACTTGGCGGAAATATCCAGAACATCATCACCGAGGATGATGACACTGCAAAGAGGATGATCAGATTCCTCAAGGAGACAAAATCCGGAAGGGCAACCTTTATGCCTCTTACAAGCGTAAAGGGAAGAGGTGAATACCGTAAGGAAGACGTAAGGAAAGAAAAAGGTTTCTTAGGGATCGCTTCCGAGCTCGTAAGCTGTGATAAAAAATATGACAATGTCATAAGCCAGCTGCTCGGGGAGATCGTAGTGGTAGACGGATATGACAATGCAAGGAATGCCCAGAGGAAATTTGATCAGCTGTTAAGGGTGGTAACTCTTGAGGGTGAATATTTTACCCCTGGAGGTGCCGTTGCCGGAGGTGCATTCCATAATGCATCAAATCTCTTAAGCAGGAACAGAGAGATCGATGAGTTAAAAGACATGATCCGGGCTGCTAAGGAGAAGATAGTTACCGTAAACGGCGAACTTGAGGATACGAAGGTTAAGAGAAAGACCGTAAGGGAAGACATAGAGAACTTAAAGGAAAAGCTGCAGGATCATTCGATCTCGCAGAACACCTTAAAGCTTAGCATCGATGCCGCTTTGGAGAAAAAGAAGGATTCGGGGCAGGATTATGCAAAGCTTGATGACATGAGCCATCAGGTGGAAACTGAGCTTAAGGATATAGAGAATGAGAAGCAGGGAACAAAGGACAGGATAAAAGAGTCCGAGCTTCGTGAAAAGGCTCTGAACGAAGAGATAGCAAAGTTCGGGGCAGAGCTTGAAAGGCTCAGGGAAGAGGAAAACGATAAGGTCATAAAGTCTACGGACATGGATATGAAGCTATCGGTACTCTTAAGAGATGCAGAGCATGTAAGCTCCGACGTTTCAAGGGTGCAGTCCGAGATAGAGAGACTTGAGAATGACATCGCGGGCACGGATGAAAAGATCAGAGCCGAGCAGCAGATGATCGATGAAAAGAAGGCGGATATATCGGAAATAGAAAAGACGATACTTGCCTCCGTAGAGTCCAATGACGGCAGTGAGGAAGAGATAAAGAAGGCTCTTGAGAAAAAAGAGGAGCTTTCCAAGAAACAGAGCGGATTCTTCACACTCTCCGAGGAACTTAAGGACCGCATCAATGCGCTCGACAAGGAAGTATACAGGCTCTCCTCGCAGAAGGAAAGACTTTCCGAGGATCAGGAGAAGCAGATCGATTACATGTGGAACGAATATGAGATAACCCTCTCCAAGGCCTCTGAATTCAGGGATGAGAGTCTCACAAGCGCCGGCAGCATCAAGAGAAATATATCTGAGCTTCGCAATCAGATAAAAGAACTCGGTGATGTAAACGTAAATGCGATCGAGCAGTACAGAGAGGTCATGGAAAGATATACCTTCCTAAAGGGACAGCATGATGATCTTATTGAGGCTGAGGCCCAGCTCAAACAGGTGATAGCTGACCTCGACGTATCGATGCGCAATCAGTTTTCGATGAAGTTTAAGGAGATCGCCGCGGAATTTGACAAGGTATTCAAGGAGATGTTCGGCGGAGGAAAAGGTACGCTGGAGCTTGCAGAAGGCGAGGATATCCTTGAGGCAGGCATAAGGATCATAGCCCAGCCTCCCGGAAAGAAGCTGCAGAACATGATGCAGTTATCGGGCGGAGAGAAAGCCCTTGCTGCGATAGCGCTATTATTTGCCATACAGAATCTGAAACCGTCACCCTTCTGTCTGCTTGATGAGATAGAGGCTGCACTTGATGAATCAAATGTCGGAAGATTTGCGGGATATCTCAACAAGCTTACGGACAGGACGCAGTTCATAGTGATAACGCACAGAAGAGGAACGATGGCCAAGGCTGACAGACTCTATGGTATCACGATGCAGGAAAAGGGAGTCTCGGCGCTTGTATCGGTTTCACTTATAGATAAAGATCTTGACGACTAGGAGAAGGAATGGAAGAAGGATTTTTCAAAAGACTCATGAAGGGTCTTTCAAAGACCAGGGATTCGATAGCGGAGGGCTTTGAAGATCTGTTTACCGCATCGGAGATAGATGACGATTTCTATGATGAGATGGAAGAGATCCTCATAATGAGCGATGTCGGCACCGTTACCAGTGAGAAGATCTTAGACAGACTGAAAGCCGGTGTTAAGGAGAGGCATGTCAAGAAAAGAGAGGACTGTCTCAGCCTGCTTAAGGAGATAATGACGGATATCCTGTCCGAGACAAAACCGGAATATCCGTTTGAGAATGAAAAGTCGGTCGTCATGGTCGTGGGAGTGAACGGAGTCGGAAAGACGACCACCATCGGAAAGCTTGCGATGCAGCTTAAGGATATGGGCAGAAAGACCATGATCGCGGCAGCAGACACATTCAGGGCAGCGGCGCTTGAACAGCTCGAGGTATGGGCTGCCAGAGCGGGCGTTGACATGATAAGATGCACTGACGGACAGGACCCTGCAAGCGTTGTATATGATGCAATGCAGGCTGCAAAGGCTAGAAACATAGACGTAGTGCTCTGTGATACCGCAGGAAGGCTTCATAACAAGAAAAACCTGATGAACGAGCTTGAAAAGATGGCAAGGATCATAGGCCGTGAAAATCCCGATGCCTATGTGGAGACTCTTATCGTACTTGACGGGACGACGGGTCAGAATGCCATATCACAGGCAAAGGAATTCTTAAAAGCCGCAAACGTTAACGGAGCAATAATCACAAAGCTTGACGGAACCGCAAAGGGAGGTGCCGTCTTTGCGATACAGAACGAACTCTCCATACCGGTAAAATATATCGGCGTCGGAGAAGGAATAGAAGATCTGCAGAAATTTGACGCAGGAGCTTTTGTAGAAGCACTTTTTGGTAAATCCGCGGAGGAAACAGATGTTAACACTTGATAAATTTGAAGAAGCAAGCGAAGCCGTAAAAAAAGTCACTGTGGAGACAAAGCTCTTATACAGTGCCTATCTCAGTGAACAGAGCGGCAACAGGGTGTATCTAAAGCCCGAAAACATGCAGATGACCGGTGCATACAAGTTAAGGGGCGCATATTACAAGGCAACCACTCTTACAAAAGAGGAAAGAGATGCGGGAGTGATAACCGCCTCAGCCGGAAATCATGCACAGGGTGTGGCATATGCGGCTAAGGAATATGGGATGAAGGCGGTCATCGTCATGCCCACAACGACCCCGCTTATTAAGGTCAACCGCACCAAAGGCTACGGAGCCGAAGTAATCCTCTATGGGGATGTGTATGATGATGCATACAAAAAAGCCCTGGAGCTTGCTGAGGAAAACGGCTATACCTTTATCCATCCGTTCGATGATCCCGCTGTTGCAACGGGTCAGGGAACCATTGCAATGGAGATATTCAAGGAGCTGCCCCTTGTGGACTATATACTGGTGCCGATTGGAGGAGGCGGACTTGCTGCAGGTGTTTCCACACTTGCAAAGCTGCTAAATCCCAAGATAAAGATCATAGGAGTGGAGCCCGACGGTGCGGCCTGCATGAAAGCTTCACTGGATGCGGGAAAGGTGGTCACGCTTGATAGCGTAAACACGATCGCAGACGGCACTGCGGTAAAGACTCCGGGTGCAAATATCTTCCCATATATCAAAGAAAACATAGACGATATAATAACCGTTCCCGATGAGGACCTGATCGTTTCCTTCCTCGACATGGTCGAGAATCACAAGATGATCGTGGAAAACTCAGGACTGTTGACGGTTGCCGCACTTAAGAAGCTTAATGTGAAGGGGAAGAAAGTAGTGGCGATACTAAGCGGAGGAAACATGGATGTGATCACCATGTCCTCTGTCGTACAGCAGGGCCTTATCATGAGAGACAGGATATTTACCGTTTCGGTACTGCTTCCCGACAAGCCGGGTGAGCTTTCGAGGGTTGCGGCTACGATAGCATCGCAGAACGGAAATGTTATAAAGCTTGAACACAACCAGTTCGTGACCACAAACAGGAGTGCGGCGGTAGAGCTTCGCATCACTTTGGAGGCCTTCGGAAGCGAGCACAAGCAGCAGATCATAGACGCTCTTGAAAAGGACGCCTAC
>JAILPG010000054.1 GCA_024699595.1 Lachnospiraceae bacterium
CCGCTTAAGCATCCTATAAACCTTGCCTACGAAGCTGCAACGGCCGATCTTAACGATGTGAACATGATAGATCCGTTCCATCTTGAGACCTATGGTGAGACTACGGTGAATTATAACAGGGATATAGAGATATTCCCTGTATTAAATGCCATATTTGAGGGGATATACGGTGAATGTCCGTATAAATCGCCGACGGATATGGGTGTAAACATGGCAGGAAACTGTATAATAGATGATGATGTCTGCTGCGAAGCCTCGCGTCAGGAGATCATCAGGAGATATTACAATACAAAAAATGCCGTTATCAGGGAAAAAGCATCGGAAAACGAGGTCTACAAGATCGAACTGTTGATGAAGCAGGCCAAGATCACGACGGATGACAGGAAAGTGACCGTCGCCGCAAACGACAGGGCAAAGAAGCTCCATGTTCCTACCGCGGCAATAGAGTTTGAAAACGGTGAGATAATAACCTCAAAGACAACCAAGCTGCTTGGTGCATCCGCAGCGCTCTTATTAAATGCTCTTAAGGCTCTTGCAGGCGTGGATCATGGACTTCATGTGATATCACCCGAGGCCATAGCTCCCATACAGGAACTTAAGGTCAAGTTCCTCGGAGGAAAGAATCCGAGGCTTCATACCGATGAGGTGCTGATAGCACTTGCAACCTCGGCTACAACGGATGAAAATGCCAGAAAGGCGCTCGAACAGATACCAAAGCTCAAGGGCTGTCAGGTACATACCTCGGTAATGCTTTCGGATGTGGACATAAGGATGTTTAAAAGGCTAGGAGTAGTGCTTACGAGTGAGCCTGTTAAAAAGGTTGAAGGACAGGTGGATTAGTAATACAGGTCTTTTGAAACGATAATAATGAAAAATGAAATTCAGGAGGAAGAAAAAATGGCATCAAATCTGCTTATTACAATTGTTGTCGGTGCAGTGATCGGATGGATCGCATGTAAGCTTTTCAACTTAAACGGCGGACTTATCAAGAACATACTCTTGGGAGTCGGCGGCGGTTTTGTCGGAGGTCTCGTGCTTAGGCTCATAGGTTTCAAAGCAACGACGATCTTAGGCTCTATAATATCAGGCGTGGTCGGAGCCGGAATAATAGTATTTGTCGCACGCAGGCTGTCCAAGTAGCTCCGTGGGAAAACGTTTGTTAAAGAGTTACTTAGAATCCTGCATAGATAAAGGCGCTGTTTCCGAAATAGGCAAACATTAAGGTAGCGATTAAGAGGATCATAAAGATCAGTCTCTCATGAAATCTCGTAAGAGGCAGCGGCTTTATGGGATCATTCCCGTTTGTCCTTATGATCGCAAAGATCTCGATGATGATAAGCATCACAAGAAAGATCCAGGTATACACGTAATAGTAGCTTATGCCAGATTTCATTGTGAATATGCGGCTTATCACAAGCCATGCATCGGAAAGTGAATCCAGACGGAACGGGATCCATAGAATAGTTACGAAAACAAAGTTAATGACAGCGGATAGTATTGAAGGCAGCAGGTTTTGCGGCCTTCTTTTACAGTCTGTGCTTTCTGTCTTAAGGGAACCGGAGTCATCCTTCATTTCCTTAAAGAATCTGTGTACTATCTGTCCTGCACCGTGCAGTCCTCCCCAGATAACAAAATTTACCGTATTTCCGTGCCAGAGCCCGCTTACTAACATGGTAAGGAAAATGTTGATATAAGTCCGGACCTTTCCCTTCCTGTTGCCCCCAAGGGGGATATATACGTATTCCTTAAGCCATGAAGAAAGGCTTATGTGCCAGCGTTTCCAGAATTCTGACGGATTAAGTGCGATATAAGGAAGATTGAAGTTCTCTGTAAGCCTGAAGCCGAGGATATGAGCTATGCCTATTGCCATCGTAGAATAACCCGCAAAATCAAATAACAGCTGTAACGAATATCCGACTGCGGTAAATAAGAGACTGAGCCCGCTATAAGCCATAGGTGCGGCGTATACGCTGTTTACCGCTACGGAAAGCCTGTCAGCCATCACGAGCTTTTCAAAGGCTCCGATAAGTATGAGCTGTAAGCCGTATCCGAGTCTTTCTGTCGTAAGGGGGATTCTGTCATCAGTCTGAGGCAGGAATTCATGTGCCTTCATTATGGGACCTGAGATGATATTCGGGAAAAAGCTTACATATAAAAGTGCATCCGAAAAAGATGTATCCTTTTCTATCTTTCCCCTGTACATATCGTAAAGATAGCTTATCGCCTGCAGCATGTAGAATGAGAGACCGACAGGCATCTTTATAAATCCCGCATATTTAAAGAATAAAAGTACCAGTATCTGAACCGATATTCCAAATATAAGGACCGGTTTTGCGGGGTTATCCTTAACATTATCTTTTTCTGATCCCTTAGTTTTTCCTCCATCGGCCTTTGCTGCGATTATTTTTCCCATACCCCAGGTAAATACGCAAAGAGGTATCAGCAGTAGAAGGCCTTTTACGTCAAAAGAAGCATAGAAAAGAAAACCTGCGAGGATGATCAGGCTTTTTTCAAGACATTTAGCCCTTGCAAAGTGAAGGGCTATGACAAGTATCATCATTAAGATCAGGAATTTTACGGATAAAAAGCTCATTTATCAAGAACCTTGTATATGGCCTCAGCCATCATTCTATGTGCTGCCCTGTTTGTATGTCCCGAAGCCATCGTAGTATTGAAAAAGCCGTTTGGGACGGTGTGGAAGGTTTCATAAGCCTGTAAGAAGGCATCGGACATATCGATGAAATCTATGTCGTTTGCCCTGCATGCTTTTGCAAAATGCTCCTCACACCCGTTAGTCAGTATCTTCATGTTTCCGTCTGCTTCTACAGAGACGGCGGGGTGATATACGATTATCACCTGTTTATCCGTTCTTTCACGGATAAAGGCCATGAGTTCGTCTAAGGCATTGTCAAAATCCTCGTCAAACTCACCCGTATATACATCTGACACTCTCTCGTTTCCGTCAGCCCCTTCTTTATACGTCAGATACTGTTTGTGGAGCTCTCTGACAAGAGGAAGATACTGTTTTATCCTCATTGATATAAGCTGTCTCTTTGAAAATCCTGATATGATGGAATCTACAGTCTCGTCAGGGTCATATCCCACCTGTATCATGGAATCTCTCCAGGCCTTTGTGTCATAGGCCAGAGTATCGGTCTCAATTATGATCGCCTGCGCATCGGGGAATTCTCCGAGGATACCGTCAAGATGCTGTGTCACCACGGAGAAAAAGTTTCCGCTCTTTCCGATGTTATATACCTTGAGAGTGTCAGTCCCACCGAGCATTTCGTTAAGGATATCGGAAAACCGGTATTTCATGGGCAGAAACAGCCCTTCGGTATGGGAGGCACCTGTGACGAGATAGTAGTGATCGTCAAGAGGAAGATCCCTGTTTATATAGCCCCTTTGGTCGGAGTGGGCTCTTGAGTAGCCTTCGAGACCGTATACGCCGGTGCTGTCAGGATACAGATACCCCGTATTTGCCCCCTGAGCTCTCGGAAGATCCAAAAAAGGACTGTAATAGGCAAAGCACAGAAGGTTCATTATAAACAGAGCCGTCAGTGCAGCAAATGACCATTTGATCGCTTCGATAAAAAACTGTTTAAGCTTCATGTCCTTCATTTTACAGATTTTTTGCGGCAGCTTCAAGACATAGGCAACAGACGGATTATATGGTATCATCTTATCGTATGATTACGGCGTAAACGATATATTAAATTCCGTTTACGCTAAAAATTGGAGTATCAAGGAAACGGAGCAATCCGCATAGTTAGTCAGGGTTAAAAGGCGGAGATTCGGGCATGATCAGAAGAAAGCTTGAAGAGATCTTATCGGGGATATACAGACGTTTGGTGTTTCCGATAAAAAGGATCGCGATAGAGATAAATACCGGCTCGATAATGAAGCAGGGTTCCTTCATCAATAAAGGGACCAGGCTTTCGGGGAAGAATTATATCGGAAAGAATACAGTCTTATCAAATGTAAGACTCGGATTCGGAAGCTATGTCAATAATGACGGGGATATCACCAACACAAGGATAGGAAAGTATACCTCGATAGGACCGGGGGTTAAGACGGTGATCGGTAAACATCCCGTCACAGGACACGTTGCTCTTCATCCCGCCTTTTATTCAAGGCAGGGTCAGATGGGCTTTACCTATGTATCAAAAGATCATTATAAGGAAGCGGATTTCCTCGATGAGAAAGAGAAGATACAGATAGATATAGGAAATGATGTATGGATAGGTTCTGATGTAAGGATCCTTGAGGGAGTCACGATAGGCGATGGTGCCGTTATAGGAGCATGTTCCCTTGTAACAAAGGACATACCGCCCTATGCCGTCTGCGTCGGAACACCGGCAAAGCCTGTAAAGTACAGATTTTCCGATGAAAAGATCAAAGAGCTGTTAGAGCTTAAATGGTGGGATAAGGATGAAGAATGCATAAAGGCCCATATTGAGAGCTTTAGCGAGGTTGACAGGCTGCTTGATGAGCTTAGATAACCTCTTTTGTATTTGAAATAGATTAGAACAGACTGTTTAAGGAAAGATCGATGCAGGATAATAAAATTGCGGTTGTTATCATAGCGTATGAGAGGGAGGCCTCATTAAGGAGGCTTCTTGATTCTGTGTCTGACGCCATATATCCCGAAAATGCGGACATTCCTCTTATCATTTCCATAGATAAGGGAGATAACGACAGGGTGAAAGCCCTTGCGGACAGTTTCGAATGGAAGCATGGGGAGAAAAGAGTCATTGCCCATGATGAGCGCCTCGGCCTTAAGGCCCATGTGTTAAAATGCGGGGATCTGACGGGTGAATATGGAAGCGTTATCCTTTTGGAGGACGATCTTTTTGTATCCCCGAATTATTATCTGTATACAGAACAGGCATTTAAGGTTTGCGCAGACGATGAGAGGATAGGAGGCATATCCCTCTATAACCACCTGTTTAATGTTCATGTAAGAGAGCCGTTTTATGCGATAGACGACGGGTATGACAACTATTACATGCAGTTTGCCTCATCCTGGGGGCAGGCATATAATGAGAGGATGTGGAACGGTTTTAAGGATTATCTTAAAACAAATGACAACAGGGATATCTCGGGAAGCGATATCCCAAAAAACGTTTCCGGTTGGTCAGACCGCTCGTGGCTTAAGTACAATATAAGATATCTCATTGATAAGGATATGTACTTTCTCTATCCGAGAGTGTCGTTAACTACCAATTTCATGGATGAGGGAGAACATTCGGATAAGACAAATACCGATCTGCAGGTTCCGCTTATGTGCAGGAAAAAGACGGATTACAGCTTTTCCTCTATTGAGGACTCGATGTCGGTATATGATGCGTTTTTTGAAAACACATATCTTAAGAAAACACTGTCAAAGACCTTGGATGCGAGTGCGGATGATATAGTGATCGACCTGTATGGCACAAAGGATACGGATGACCAAAAAAGCAGATATCTGCTTAGCTCAAAGAGTCTTCCCAAAAAAGCGGTTAAGAGCTATGGGAGGATCTTAAGACCGTTAGATGCAAATATATGTTTTGACATGAAAGGGGAGGATCTCTTCCTCTATGACTTAAGCGAGGATGCAAAGGCCCCTGTTCTTAACGAAACGGGAAGGCTCTTATATGATTACAGAGCCATAAAGGCGAAGGAGATGATAAAGATCCTCAGTTCAAGGCTGCTGCATAAATAGAAATAATAACAAGGGTTATCATATATGTGCGGGATATTCGGAGCATTTAATGCAAATATAGATGAGGATCTTGCCGGGAGATGCCTTGACAGGCTGTCTCACAGGGGACCAGACGACAGGGGACTGTGGCAGGAAAAGGGAGTGACGCTCGGGCACAGAAGGCTTGCCATTCTGGATCTGTCACAAAAGGGCCACCAGCCGATGTTCTATGCCGATTCCCGTTATGTTCTTGTATATAACGGGGAGATCTACAATTTCCTCGAATTAAGGAAAGAGCTTGAAGGGAAAGGCTATTCTTTTGAGAGCGATTCCGATTCGGAGGTTCTTTTAGCCTCTTTTTTGTGCTGGGGAGAGGACTGTCTGCCTAAGTTTAACGGAATGTGGGCTTTTCTCCTCTATGACAGGGAAAAAGAGAGGCTGTTTATGAGCAGGGACCGCTTCGGTATAAAGCCTCTCTATTATACAAAGCTTAAGGGCGGGGACGATTCCTATGCCTTTGCCTCCGAGATGAAGGCTCTTATGCCGCTTCTTGATGAGGTTAAGCCTAACC
>JAILPG010000100.1 GCA_024699595.1 Lachnospiraceae bacterium
GCATTTCATAAACCCACAACACCCTATTTCAGAAAATTCAGAAAACCCCAAAGACTTATAGAAAGATACTGTTTTAGGAGTATTGTCCGTTGTCAATTCGATTTGTCGAACATCATGATATTTTGAAAGAACGGCTTTTAAACGTAGTATTTATCCACGCCACCATATCCTTTTATAAGCTTTCCTTTACGCGTTTTACCGATGAAATTATCAAGCCGCTTCTTGAATTCTTCAGGGCGTTTCCGGGCTGCTTCTATATAAGCTATACGTATGCGTTTGTAGGGGTCTGAAAACGCCTGATAATTCTGCCAGACAGTATCATCCTGTTTTAGAGCCTTAATAATGTCTGCCGGGAACACAAAATCTTTTTGGATAACAGGGAGGTCTTCTTGGAGTAAAACGTTGTGCCCGATGAAGTTCATCGATATGTTTTATTGTGCTGTCAATCCAACCAAAGCAGAGAGCTTCCTCAACAGCATCATTATATAACTTCCCTTACCCCTAATCTCTTCTGTATTTATCCTTTAATACCTTCATCGCATACATCTTATCGTCCGATTTTTTAAACAGATCATCCAGAGTACCTGCAAAATCATTCATATCCTGCAGTACCGGTCCGTAACTTATCGCTATCTCGTAGGGAAGATCCTCCTCTTCATTGACCATGCGTTTTTTCTCCTCGGCAGCCCGGCTGAATCTCTCCTCTTCCCCTTCCGTCTTTTCCCTGAACCCGAGGACGACAAACTCATCACCGCCGGTCCTAAAGATCATATCATCCTCATACGATGCATACCTGAGTATATCCATGCAGCCTCTTATCGCCCGGTTTCCTTCCGTATGGCCGTAGGTGTCGTTTATATGCTTGAGGCTGTTCATATCGGCAGAACATATAAACAGGATCTTCTTCTGCTCTTTTGCCTCCCTGAATATCTCACCCGCAAACCTCAAATAGCCTTTCTGATTGATAAGGCCGGTGAGTTCATCCTTATAAATCTCACTTTGAAGGGCTTCCTTTTCCATCTGCAGGCTTGTATACTCTTCCCCTTTTCTCCATGAGACCAGCTCCTCGTTATTATCAAAATATCTCTCTGTTTCAACCACCTGGGAAAGAAGCCTTTGCAGCGCAGATACTCCCGTTGTCAGTCCCTCAATGCTCTCTTTTACCTTGAATACTTTTGTCAGATAATCGTAAAAATCACTCTGATGCTCTACATAGCTCACGGAAGCCCGCACATTCTTGGTGATAAAAACATCTATCTCGGTGACCAGCCGTGTGACTTTCTGTTCAAGATCATAGAGATCCCTCTTTTCCCTGCTTTCATACATACCCGTGTCCACATTTATCCCCGGAGAGAGATATACCGCCGCATCGGAGGGTAGTTCATTTCCAATCCTCTCAGCGAATCTTATCAGGGAATATCTGTTATTCAGTGCAAGTATATAAAGGAGGAAATAGTCGGACATAAAGTTAACGGCCATCCCTTTTCGGAAGAAATTCGCGTTATCCTCCCCTGCGATAACATAATATCCGCAGCCCTCATTGCAGGCATACCACAAAACATTTCCGAACGGAGATATCATCCTGCTCCCTGCATCTCCGGGAACAAGGTAACTCTTTTTATATCCTTTTGTCAGATGGTATGCATATGCAGTAAGGCTGTCCATATCCATATCTTCAAATGCAGCATAGTTGAAGATAAGGGCCTTGCCGGGAACATATAAAGGATTATTGTCAGGAGAATGTTTATACAGCGTATTGGTCCGTGCTGCAAAAAAGGATACATCGCCCACCGCTTTAAATATGACTCCTGTCGCCCAGTTGCCTGCGGTAAACGGCTCCGTGGCTCCCTTGCGCTTGAAGTTCTTTGTATATCTCCCGAAATTAAGCTCTTTAAACCTTGAATTGAATAAGACCAGTGCATCAGGTGAGAAAAAGTCATCTTCTTTGGCATCCGTTTCACCGGCAGGCCTGAAATTTCCTGTCTCATACCAAAAGAACCCTACCCTGCTCTCAAACAGGTATAAGCCCATATTCGTAATATCAAATTCTATGGCCCCTGCCCCGTCATTATCCGGATAATACAAAAGAGAAAGGATCGATCTTTCCTTTTTTTCATAACGGTAACACCGGCCGATATTTGATCTTAAGATCCCGCCTCCCGGACAGACAGAATCAATGATATATTTATATACATCATGTTCACCTCTTGATGTCAGATCATTGATCCATCCCGGACCGTTTATTTCCAGTATTTCGCCCGTGCGGGCCATGAAAGGGATTATATAGCGCGACCGCCGGCCTAATATGCTGCCCATCAGATTATCTCCTTCCCGATCTTTTTTTCAACCGCTTATGCCGCCTTCTCAAAAAGCGGCACTTAGGTCAGGCCATGTTAAGACCTACATGTAATAACATTATACGACAGACAAGGTGATTTTTTAATAACTATTTCATACTATGGCCTTCCTCCCGAACAAATAAACGGCGGTGCAATAGTGCACCGCCGTATATAAAAGATGTAAGAAACACAATTTTACTCAACCGTTAAAGAGCGGTGTTGACAGATATCTGTCACCCGAATCCGGAAGCAGGACGACTATGTTCTTGCCTGCATTTTCAGGTCTTGCAGCCAATATCGAAGCTGCCTTAAGCGCTGCACCCGAAGAAATGCCTACAAGGATACCTTCGGTTACGGCAAAGGCCTTACCCTCTGCAAAAGCATCTTCATTCTCTATTGCGATCACTTCATCATATACCGACGTATTGAGCGTATCAGGTATGAAGCCCGCGCCTATTCCCTGGATCTTATGAGGCCCCGGAGTACCCTTTGACAGGACAGGGCTTGTAGCAGGCTCAACCGCCACTACTTTGACATTCGGGTTCTTCTCCTTAAGATATTCACCTGCTCCCGTAATGGTACCGCCCGTACCAACACCGGCTACGAATATATCAACCTTGCCGTCCGTCTGATCCCAGATCTCAGGACCTGTAGTAGCCTTATGAGCCGCGGGATTTGCAGGGTTCACGAACTGTCCCAGGATAACGGCTCCGTCTATCTCATTCCTGAGTTCCTCAGCCTTGGCTATCGCACCCTTCATTCCCTTGGCACCCTCTACAAGAACGAGCTCTGCGCCATAAGCCTTAAGAAGGTTCCTGCGCTCCACGCTCATCGTATCGGGGAGTGTCAGTATTGCCCTGTAACCCTTAGCTGCAGCCACTGCCGCAAGGCCGATACCGGTATTGCCGCTTGTGGGCTCTATGATGGTCGATCCGGGCTTAAGCACACCCTTCTTCTCCGCATCTTCTATCATCGCAAGAGCGATACGGTCCTTTACAGAACCGGCGGGATTAAGGTATTCAAGCTTTGCCAGTATAGTAGCTCCGGTAATCCCGGCCTTCTTCGTATAACCGTTAAGTTTAAGTAACGGTGTATTCCCTATAAGTTCCGATGCACTTTCATAAATCTTTCCCATAATGATGTCCTCCTGTTATTCTAATGGTTTTTGTTCAATCCCCAGTTAGTCGATAGGATTTATATGTTTTATTTATGAGCTGATTATATTACCCAAATCCTATCATGTCAATAGGTTTTTTGAAAAATATATGATTTTTTTGGACCAGGGGGACGGAGTTTCTGGTCCATTTACAAAAAAACCGCCCTTTCAGGCGGTTTTGAGTTAAGCTTATATTATCCCGTGTTTCCTGATCATTTATCAAAGACACGGTTCATTATATTACGTACTGATCCGTTAACAGAGCCTGCTGCTCTTCCACAAGATCCGCAAGAGTATTGTTATCAAGTACCTCCCTGACAGACTCATCAAGCCTGCTGTAGAACCTGTCACAGACGATATCCGTAAGATTATCTCCTTCAACCTCACCGAGATTATCCACAACGGACATATCGCCCTCTGCAGCCTCAAGTATCATGCCGACCGTTATCTTATCGGGAGGATCATTGAGCACATAGCCGCCGCGGGCCCCTCTTATGCTCTTAACCAGTCCGGCCTTATTAAGCATGGCTATGATCTGCTCAAGATATTTATCTGAAATATCCTGCCGCCTTGCGATATCCTTAACCTTTACGGGTTCACCCGTATTATACATACCAAGGTCGATCATCACCTTGACCGCGTTCCTGCCTTTAGTCGATATCCACATACCATTCCCTTTCTTACTGTCCTCTTTGGCCGACCGGCCATGATTGATAATGCGTCCATATTTTACACCATTTCCATAGGAACAGTCAACTTTACGGAACGATATCTCCACCGGATGTTTTCAGGATGAACCTTAACCAAAGCTTACTTCAAAAATTATATCCTCGATCGTCACGGCACGGATCTCTCCGCTGTTTCCGTCAGAAGAATATGTCTCATACTGTATCGTGTATCCCTCTTTCTTAAACTCATCGACGATAGATGCGAATCTCTCCTTACTTCCGACATTGATATTTATATGAGCTATGCCGGTCCTGTTCGGGTCTTTCGCTATATCAACAAGCGCCGGTTTATTCATAAGTTCTATGAACGCTCCTTCCCCAAGGCCCAATATATATGAATAATAGCTGCTCGGCTCATCATTTAATACCGCCTCTGTTTTTGCATCAAAATAATGCTCAAAAAAAGCTTTGACCTTCTCTATATCATTTACGTATATTCCCACATTAACTATCTTCATGAGTTCTTTCCTCCAAATAAAATATCCGGTCTTTATGACTGTCAGATCACAAAATCATAATCCGTCAATATCGTTCTTAAGAACCGCTTTGTTGCTTCTTCCTTTGGATGATTAAAGAATTCCTCCGAAGGAGCATCCTCAACCACCACCCCGTTTTCCATAAAGATCACGCGGTCCGCCACATTTTTCGCAAAATCCATTTCATGTGTCACGACCACCATGGTTATGCCCTCTCTTGCAAGCTTTATCATGATCTTTAAAACTTCTCTTGTCAGTTCGGGATCGAGTGCCGACGTCGGTTCATCAAACAGGATCAGATCGGGATGATACGAAATTGACCTCGCTATGGCAACCCTCTGCTGCTGGCCGCCCGAGAGCTGATCCGGATAGTAGTCCGCTCTGTCTGACATATCCACTTTTTCAAGTACTTCATCAGCGATCCGGCCGGCTTCATTCTTATCCATATGCCGCGCCGTCACAAGACCTTCAAGGACATTCTGCTTAACAGTCATGTTCCGGAACAGGTTAAAATTCTGGAACACATAGCCTATCTTTGACCTGAGCTCATGTATCTCTGATTTCTTAAGACGTCTGATATCCTTTTCAAAATCATTGAATCTTATGGTCCCTTCATCCGCTTCGGTCAGAAAACTGATATTTCGCAGGAGAGTCGTCTTCCCGGAACCGCTGCTCCCAAGTATCGCAATGACATCGCCCCTGTCCACATGAAAGTCCACTCCGTTTAAGACCTTATGGGAGCCATAACTGCTCTTAAGATTTTTTACTTCCAACATAGGCGCCTCCGTTTCATCCGATCAGCTTATCCGGCGTCACTCTGAGAATATCGTTAAAGAAGTTATTGGCAAGCATCATCACTCCCATCGCTGTTATAACGACTATCTCCTCTTCGGAGAACTCAGCTTTGAGTCTTAAAAAAAGATCATCGGGTATATTCTTCGGGTCACGTCCTATAGCCCTGCCATATTCCACCAGCAGTTCTTCTTTGGGCGTATACTCAAGGTTCGCAATATCGATCCCGCTCTTTTTAAAGAGATTCCTGTAATAAGTCATGCATACTATACAGTCATTCTCTTCCGAAACCGCAAATTCAAAAAAGATCGCAGCTCTTCTTCCGATAAAAGACTCAAGCTCCTTCGCGACCGCGTACGATCCGCCTTCCACGGCATTAAATGCGGGACCGTTATGGAGAAGTGTCCTTTTTTCGCCTGTGAGCTTATATCCCTCTGCCAAGTGTGACTTTATGATCTCCTTTATATCATCCGGTGCATTTTCCGGATCTATTTCACTGATTATCGGCTTATTATCCATTTTGAGGTACTCCTTTCAATGATGCATTTGACGCATCAGGCTTCTTCCATTCAAGTTTTTTCTCGACTCTCTTCTGTAACCATGTCAGTACAGAGCACAGAAGCAGATATATGACAGCCGCCTCGCAATATAACGCAAACGGTTCGTATGTACTTGCCGCTATCTGCTGTGCGGTCTTGAACATTTCGACAACCGTAATGCTGGCCGCCAGCGAGCTGTCCTTTGTCAGTCCTATGAGCGACCCTATCAGAGTCGGGAATGCTATCCTTGTTGCCTGCGGCAATACGATGCGTGTCATTATCTGAAAACGGTTGAGCCCTATCATATAGCCCGCTTCCGTCTGACCTGCAGGGACAGCTGTGATAGCTGCCCTGATGGTCTCGGAATTATATGCCGCGTAGTTCAGCGAAAAGGCTATGACCGCCGACAGATACGCATTTATCATTATCCCAAGAGACGGCAGGCCGAAAAAAATGATATACAGCTGCACGATAAGCGGTGTCCCGCGGAAAAGCCATATATAAAACCTGGCGATCTTCTCAAGTACTTTTATGTGATATATCTGCACCAGCGCCGTACCAAGTGCCAGCAGGATGCTTAAGATAAATACGATCACCGTAAGCGGTATCGTCACCTTCACGCAGTATAAAAGCAGTTTGGGAAATGCCGATATGAGTATCTCTATCACTCTGCTGCTCATAGCCTTACCCTTCCTTTCAGCCTTTCTTTACTGATCTGCTTCCTGTGAAACCGAATAATCCCCGTTCAGATATTTCTCCGACAGAGCCTTAAGCGTACCGTCTGCCCTGAGTTCATCCAGAGCTTTGTTGATCTCTGAAAGAAGCCTTGTCTCACCCTTTCGGATCGGAATACCCTTGGGAATCTCGCCGCCTTTTACAACGAAACTCACCTTGAGTTTATCCGCCACATCAGGATGTGCATCATAATATGTGTTCATGACCGGAACAGGGCAGTCTATAAAATCAACCCTTCCGGTAAGCAGCATCTCGATTGCCTCATCACCCGTATCTATACCTGCGATCTCAACGCCCCTCTCCTGATACCAGCTTGCATGTGCGCTTGTGATGTTGGTAGCTATAGTCTTACCGTTTAAGTCCTCTTCGGATGAGATGCTGTCATCATCAACACGTGTGACTATCTGCCATGCCTCATAATAGTAGGGATCGGAAAAATCATACTTCTGCTTTCTCTCTTCCGTAATGCCCACGCAGTTTATAACGGTATCAAATCTTCCGGAATCTATACCTATCAGAAGCGAATCCCATGCGCCGTCGACAAATTCCACTTCGACTCCGAGCTTCTCCGCGATCTTCTGTGCAAGTTCGACATCTATACCCGCAGGCGAACCGTCAGACTCATGGTATGTGAACGGAGGATATGTCCCCTCGATACCCACTACTATCTTTCCCGCCGCTTTGATCTTATCAAGCTGGTCCTGTGAGGAAGATTCCAAAGTGGCCGCTTTACCCGTCACACAGCCCGTAAGTGATGCAAGCAGCAAAACCGGAGTCAGAACTCCTGCCAATGTTTTCTTTATATTATTTATTTTCATGATCATTCTCCTTTATCATTCTGTTTATCCGCCAACCTTAACTCTGCCTGTTTCCGTTACAGTCAGGACATCGTCCGTGCGACCAGCGGCGAATGATATAACCTGATATATTCATGCCTTCACCTCTTGTTGTTTCACCTATCATTCCGATAGGTTTAATGTGTTATGAGATTGATTATACATATATTTCCTACTTTGTCAATGGGTTTTATATAATTTAATTCTCTTCATCGCTTCTGCTACTGTAGACCTAGGGCAGGCCACATTGATGCGCTGAAAGCCTTCTCCCGTTTTTCCGAATATGTATCCGCTGTCAAGCCATAACTTTGCCTTATGTATTATGAGATCATCCAGCTCTTTTGCGCTAAGCCCCCATTCCCTGAAGTCAAGCCATACAAGATAAGTCCCTTCGTGCTCTGCCATCCTGACTCCCGGAAGGTTTTCTTCGGTGAATGAGCGCACATATTCTATATTAGCCCTCACATATGCGATCATGGCATCATACCACTCCTGCCCATGCGAATATGCCGCTTCACAGGCGGCCAGACTCACCGGACTTAATTGGCTTATCCCGCAGGCATCGATCTGTCTTCGGAATGCGCGGCGAAGCCCGGCATTCGGTATGAATATATTGGATAAGAGCATGCCCGCCAGATTAAACGTCTTACTTGGTGCGGTGCAGGTAATGCTGATCTCTTCGTATTCTTTCTTTATCGAAGCAAACGGGATATGCTTTCCCTTAAACGCAAAGTCCTCATGTATCTCGTCGGAAACCACAGTTACTCCGTTCCTTAAGCATATGTCGCCTATCGCCTCAAGTTCTTCATAAGTCCATACACGTCCCACCGGGTTATGCGGATTGCAGAGGAAGAACAGCTTAATACCCTCTGTTCTGATCTTATTCTCAAAGTCATCAATATCCATGTGATAGCGTCCGTCCTCTTTTTGGACAAGATCGTTTGATATGACTCTCCGCCCGTTGTCATTTATTATTTCGGAAAAAGGATAATATACAGGCAGCTGGATAAGCACTCCGTCACCGGGCTTCGTAAATGCCCTTACAGCCATTCCAAGCGCAAATACAACTCCCGGTGTTTTGACAAGCCAATTGCGTTTAACTTCCCATCCGTGATGTTCCAACATCCATCCGCTTAAGGCTTCAAAATACGAAGGCATGGGCTCACTGTAGCCGTAGATCCCGTGCTCTGCCACACGTTTCACCGCATCCTCTACATAGGATGTTGTACGAAAGTCCATATCCGCAACCCACATGGGCAGAACATCCTCAGGCATACGCCGCTGCCTGGCAAAGTCATATTTAAGACTTCCCGTTCCTCTTCTGTCTATTACCTTATCAAAATCAAGATTTCTCTCTCCCATAAATACCACCCCTTGTTTTTGCAGTCACAGTCACTCAGCCGTAAAATACCGGCAGCCAAAAACCGGTCATTTTCCGCTTTCTGTCTCATCAAATATCCTGCCAAGTTCTTCTATAAGATCTTCCGCATCCTCTATTCCCACGGAAATCCTGAGCAGGCTGTCCGTTATACCGTTGGCGGCCCTTATCTCTTCGGGAACATCCGCATGTGTCTGAGTAACGGGATAAGTCATCAGCGTCTCAACTCCTCCCAGGCTCTCCGCGTACTTTATCATACGAAGCTTCTCAAGGACCGAAAGTGCATATTCCCTGCTCTCAAGTTCAACGGTCAGCATAGCACCGAAGCCCCGTGCCTGACTCTTATGTATCTCATGTCCGGGGTGATCCTCAAGCCCCGGATATATGACTTTCCTTACAATGCTCCTTCCCTCAAGCCATTTGGCAAGCTTAAGGGCGTTATCCTGAGCCCTCTCCATCCTGATGCCGAGTGTCTTGATGCCCCTTAGTATCAGCCAGCTGTCAAAAGGAGACAGACAGGCTCCCGTAGTCTTATATAAGAATCTCAGGCTGTCACTGATATAATCTTTGTCTGTTACGATAAAACCCGCGAGCGTGTCATTATGCCCGCCCAGATACTTAGTCCCGCTGTATACCACGATGTCCGCTCCCAGAGAAAGCGGATTCTGAAATACCGGTGTCATGAAGGTATTGTCAACAATGAGCAGCAGATCATGTTTATGTGCGGTCTCGGCCGCGGCCCTCAAGTCGGTTACATTCATCATCGGGTTGGTCGGTGTCTCTATGTAAACAGCCACCGTTTTTTCCGTTATGTAGTCATCTATCTTTTCCCTGTGACAGTCAATAAAGGAAAAGCTGAGCCCGTTCTTTTCATTGATCTTTTTAAAGAGCCTCGTGCTTCCGCCATAGAGATCCGATCCGGCTATGATATGATCTCCAGGCTCAAACATTTCCATAAGCAGTGTTATGGCGGCCATTCCGGACGAAAAAGCAAGAGCATCCGTTCCGCCCTCCAGTGAAGCAATTGTCTTCTCAAGCTGATCCCTTGTAGGATTGCTGACGCGGTTATAGTCATATCCCGTGCTCTGCCCCACTCCGGGGTGGGCATAAGTTGCCGTCTGATATATAGGGTAACTGACCGCACCGTAGTGCTCAACCTTTCCTTCCGACTCCTCAAGATGCAGACACTTAGTATTGATCCCTCGTGACATAGCGTGCTCCTTTCCTTTTCCTATCTTTCATAGCGATTTAGTAGGATATAGTGATTATAGCAGATGTTTCTCTGCTTGTACAGAGTTTTTTTTGCATATAAAAAACACCATTCAATTGCAAAATGAACGGTGTTATCCCGAATGATCTTCTGTCCGTCACGATCAAAGCAGCGACAATGGCGCAAGTGTATTTGATAAAATTTGACAAAAATAGAAGCCTCAAATCCAGTAAATTTAAGGCTTCTACGTGATTTTTGTACGTGCGGAGGATGGGACTTGAACCCACACGTGTTTGCACACACAAGATCCTTAGTCTTGCTCGTCTGCCAGTTCCGACACCTCCGCTAACCGGTCGCACTCAGCGACCGAAAAATATATTACCATATTAATATATTAA
>JAILPG010000167.1 GCA_024699595.1 Lachnospiraceae bacterium
TCCATATCAGTTATCCTGATATAAAGATCGTTCTCCAAAATAGCCAGAACTTCATCAATGTCTTCTTCCCGGCCCTGGATCTCCATTAGTACACTGCCATCGTATTCATTCTTTACCCAGCCTGTGCAGTTATTATTTGACGCTGCATACTCAGCTGTGTATCTGAAACCCACTCTCTGTACGCGGCCATAGAAGGTTATGTGTCTGCGGATCATATTACTCATTATTGCTGTGTATCCTGACCGGATCGGACATATTCATCCGAAACCGTTTCAGCCTGCTCATTTTCACTTGCAGTAATGATACTGTCTTCATATAAATCCTGAACATCCTGACCAGGTCCGTATACACAGCCATTAAGATTTAATGAAGCCGAAAAGATCATTCCGTACAATAATGTTTTCTTTGTCGTCTTTTTCATAAGTTCCCTCCTTTTCCCATTGCATCCGGATCAATGCACTTTACCTACCCGGAATACAGGCTTCTTGACCAATAGTGCCATTTACCGTTTACCACATCCGCTGCGGCTTCAGGCTGTTTTCCATCGTAACCTTCATCGATATATATAAGATATAATCCCCACAGATCGGGACTGTCCTGCCCGTCACCGCCTGTTTTTCTCTCCTTCACCATGACCTCATACATCATATCTCCCTGATCGTCATAGAACGCCTTGATGCCCATGTATTCTCTCAAAGTACTATATTTCTGATTCTTTTCTCTAAGTGCTTCAAGAATAAGCTTTATCTCATCCGGGGCTTCCTCTATCCTGTAATCAATGCTGTCTAAGCCTTCAGAATACTGCTTTTCCATAACAGATGTAAGCTGATCGAGTTTTTCCTCATTATTACGGATACATCTGTCCAGATAATTCCGGTAATATACTTCAGAGTGAAAGAATATATACGCAGCAACAGGCATCATTACAAGAACGACCGCAATTATTATTATATATAATTTCAGTTTTTTGTCTTTATTACTCATCAGTTGATACTTACATTCCAAACTCTTTGCAGAGCCTGTCATATCTCTCCTGTTCCTTTTCCTTTACAGCCTTTGAAAGATCATTCATAACATGATGTATCACATCTGCATCCTTAAGCACTTCATCCATAGGACCATCCGTAACAAGCTTATCATCATGATGATATACCGCAGAACATATCATGTCAGTTTCCGAAGCATCCGTAAGCTTAAGCTCATCCAGTATCTGTCTTGCAAGCTCAGCTCCCTTATGTGCATGGTCTTCATAAGAACCGCTCGTATAAGCATAAAGGTCATGCAGCATCGCCGCCATTGCTGACAGCTCCGGATCAAGACCTCTTTTCTTTGCTATCATTGTTGCTGCCAGGGATACTCCATAAAGATGCGCTATAGCAGATGTACGCTTATCCGCGTCTTCCATCCTGTTGATCTCTGCATCCACATATCTGCGAAGTTCTTTTAATCTCCCCATTATTTATCCTCCCTATGGTTCACCGGCAGCCATGCTTTTATCTCATCTGCAAGATTCCTTCCATAAGCTCCTGCCCCAAGACAGTTCGGATGAAGGTTGTCCAGATAGTATTCACATAGATGCGGCACCAGTTTAAATCCGTCTGCAACCGTAACATTTTTATAGCTTCCGGCTATCTTCTTAATATTCTCACAAAAGCGTTCAAAGGTCTCGAATTCATCAGGATGATCACCTCTCCAGATAGGTGAGATACAAAGAACCGGTATCTCCGTACCATAGATTCCCATCAGAGTCTCATAATATTCCTCAACATCCGTCATGGTCTCCGAACCGTATTGATTTGTTCCAAGCGCAACAATGATCCTGTCAGGATCATAGCCTTCCATTTTCATCAGGGATTTCTTATCATATACATATCCGCCGATACCCTGGTTGATAATATCAAAGTCCAGAAGTCTGTTAGCCACACTGACATATGTCATACCGGATCGGAGAGGGCCAAATCCCTGTGTAATGGAGTCTCCAAGCCAGAGTACTTTTTCTCCCTTCACCGGTCCTTTTACATCAGCGTTTATCTCAAAATTGCGTACCAATACGGTTGCATCAGCCGGAAGATAAATGACGACTTGCTTCTCGCCCTTCGGAAGAATCCAGGTTAAATTTCCTTCTTTCTCTATATCTTTTACATATACTATCTTTGAGATAAGTCCATCCAGCATCAGTTCAAAGGAATCCGGCGACCCCATCCAGATGATCTTATAATCAAAAGACAGCTTCGTGGCTGTAGTCACAAATTCGATCGTCTTGGCGGTAGAAGCCATGCATCTGTCATACCAGAAGTCAAAAGCCCCTTTGAAATAGTCCATCTGTGCCTCGGAATACTGGAATGCCTGCAGCCAGCCATCCTCCGTATCCTTAAAACTATAGGCTCCGAAATAATACTTCTTTAACTCCTCATTTGTCATAAGAAACCTCCTTGTGTTATCTGACTATGATCTCATACCCTGCTTTAAAAACACATCCCTTAGCCAGCCTCTGCTCATGATCACGATCCTTCAGTTCTCCGGAAAACGATTCAGAATCACATCTGCCATACCAGGGTTCTATACATACGAAAGGCGCATTCTTATGCGGAGGTGACCACAGTCCCACCAGCGGCGCATCAAACTTTACAGTCAATAAGGAGATACTGTTTTCATCAATTAATGTAACGCTGCCGATCTGATGGTTTTCAAGAACCAGCGCATCATTGTCAAACAGCTCTTCCGAAAGAGAAAGCATGCCATCTATCAAAGAGATTTCTTCCGTTTTATCGGTTACGCAGCCCCCTTTACCAAATACGCGGTTCTTTATCGAACCGGCCTTTTTACCTTCTTTATCACTAAGTAAAAATGCATGTCCCTTCAGACGCTCTATCGCAAATCCCGGATGTGCGCCGATAGAGAAGAACATAATATCATCATTGGTATTCTTAACCTCCCACATGACTTTTACTTTTGTATCCTCTATCTTATAACCGATCCTGAGCAAAAAACGGAACGGATACTTTTCAAGGCTTTCTTTTGTCTCAGAAAGTGAAAACCATATTTCATCTTCTGTCCTGGATTCCAGAGAAAAATCCATATCCCTGGCAAAGCCATGCTGGCCAATAGAATACTCCTTTCCTTGATGCCGGTATGTTTTGTCCTTTACCCCGCCGACAAAGGGAAACAGAACCGGAGATGTCCTGTTCCAATAGGCCGGATCCCCGCTCCACATAAATTCTTTTCCGTCTGATAAACGCTTCAGGCTCTTTAGCTCCGCGCCATGCAGATCAATTTCACAAACTATTTTTTCATTTTTGATATCATATCTCACGGATCCATCCTCCAGAATTACTGTGGTATTGAACTACAGGGAAGATTATAACATATCAGAGACACAGAGACCACCCATGGTCAACATACAGCAAAAAACCCCTCAAGCCTTATGCTTAAGGGGTTTCATTCAGTCGAGGTGACTGGATTCGAACCAGCGGCCATCTTCAAAAAACACTATAAAGAAAGGGTTTTGAGGGATGTCTACTCTATCGTTCACCATCCGTTCACCATCTATTTTTGACAAAACTCTTTACTTTTCTCTGTTCCTTCTCCCATATAATAATATACTGCATTCCGGGCTTAATGACAATCCCAAATCCTTCATATCAGCCTGCAATGCTTACTCCTACATTTCAATGTAGATACTCATCAAGAAGTTCCTTCTTATATTTATAGAAGGAATTCCTGCTTACCCCTGCCTGTTTCATACACTCTATATCTGTCATAGTCCCTCCAAACCATCGGCTCCATTTAAGAATGACCATCTTAGCCGCCACGCTCTTTTTGGTCGTTAACTTCCGGCCTCGTTCAGTTCCGACACGCTTTCCATCTGCTTGAGCCTTTCGGACGCCCTCCGAAGTACGCTTATGGAGATAGTCGATTTCCTGCTGCGCTGACTGGAAAGCAAGCTCAATCTGCTTTCTGGCCAGTCTTTTAAGATAGCTATTAACGCCCTTTAGAATATCGTCTATATCAGTACCGGTGAGGGGAACACCAGTCTGGAGAGCTTCTTTATATACAGACGTGCTGATATGGGGCTCTTTCAGAAAGACCAAATCTACCCCTTTTTCATAAAGCTCCTCATAAAGAGCATATCCCTCTTCCGCATTGCGGCTCATCCTGGATACTTCATCAAAGACAATAGTATCACCAGACTGTACCTGTTTCATCATTCTTTGGAAAGCAGGTCGATCCAGTTTAGTACCGGTATACTCATCTTGAAAGATCACAGCTTCCGGATAAGCTTTTTTGATGTTGTCTATCTGTCTTTCGATTTTCTGCTTATGCGTGCTCACCCTGGCATATCCAAAAATGATTGCTTTCCTTGCCATAATCCTCCTCCTCTATGTATTAAATCTAACGGTCGCTATCCTTAATACTATCGATGATACATCTTTTTCATCTTAAAATCAATAGTTTTGGTACTGATTTGTTGCAGGTTACATTTAATACATTCTAAGAAAATAAAAAAAAATATTTTTTTTAATATATATACATAAGAATTTAATTCTATTTAACACCATCCATTAAGGAGGAAACACATTATGAGAAAAACAATCACCAAGACAGTATCCGTAAACGGAACATCTTATGAGCTTCAGGTTCATGAAATCGAAAGCAAGAACTATGAGTATGTTACATGCATGTATGTAGCCAGCTACAAAAAGATCATCGAAACACCCGGCTTTAATAGCAAGGATTTTAATGAGGAATTAAAAAAGGCTAAAATCAACATCTCCCTCAGCGAGCCCCCGGCTGACTCTATGAGCAAGCAGGACTTAAGAAGCCTTGATTTGCCCGAGCTGATCAGCTGTGTTAATACTGCCGCCGAATTTCCTAAGGATCTCATCTATATGTATTCGCTTGGATTCGGCTTCAGTTGGGGATTCTTTACAGATCTCATGGAATATCTCGGATGTAAAAACATCAGCAGCATCAAGGCTAAGCCTCAGTACATCATCCCGGATGAAGTCCAGATGCCTGCCTTAAGCCATGGTATGAAGATTGTTGAAATCGGACACAAGTGGACTGGCACTCAGCATAAGGCCAAATTTTATCTTAACGATAATGATGAAGCACTATTTCAGGACATACTTGGTGGGTATTCACAGCAGAACCAAAGCAAAGTTATCAGCGTTCTGATTGCCGAAAAGCTATCCGAGCTGAAAGCATATCAGGACAAGGGAATGCTCAGGATCAAATATCAAGACATTCTCGGTGAGGAACTTAAGAAGACAAACGAGTAGTTTTCACAATAATTCAATAATAAGACTATCTTCGGTCTCAATATTTAAATTATGAGAATGTGACAAGAACACCGAAATATACACTCTCACCCGCAACGGTCTTGGAAGGAAGATTTAGATGAACAACAACGACAATGTAACAAAAAGATACTATCTGATCAAGGAATCCATCGAAGGATGGTAATCAAAGATTTTCTTACCCTTAGCTTGAGGTAATGATAGACACCAACATTCAGGAGGACAATCACCACCAAACATCCTCCACCACAAAAGAAAGCGAGGTAACCAAAAATGAAACAGCGTAATTTTACTTATGCCGAGGCCGAGTCAGCCTACTATGAAGAAGAACGGATCAGCACCGGTAGCGTGTCCGAGTACTCATCCGCCAAACAGGGCAATGCACTGATCGATCCGTCGAAGACCCACTTAAACGTTGATCTGATCCCGCATCATCCGGCGCTTAACCCTGCTGACTTTAATAAGCACCATCGTGGCCGTGGCATAGCTGAATACCATAAGCAGGTGACCGGAAGAAGTGCGAGGATGAATGGCTCAAATGCCCAGAAATCTAAGGCTGTCGGATGCATCATTACGCTTCCGAGAGAGTATCTTCAGATTAACTACGGCTTGACCGACCGTGAGTATATAGCCGTTGAGCGCTATGTCGAATCCGGATGCCGCAAGAAACCTAAATCCAAGGACTTTAACAGCGCCATGGAAAAGATATCTCATTACTCGCTTAATGAGTCCGAACGTCAGCTCATTATCAAATTTTTGATGTCCGCCCTCCGCCAATGGCAGAAGAACGCCGGGATAAGGGATGAGGATATGCTCTTCGCCAAGATCCATTTCGACGAAACCTTCCCGCATCTGCATGCCATGGGGCTTCCCACGGTTGAAAAAGAAGTTCTTAATCCTGAAACCGGCAAACTCGAAAAAAAGATTACCTTCTCAACCGGCAAATACAATAATCATACCACGCATTACTTCGATCACCTCCATGAGAACATCATTCGTGGCATGATGATTGAAGACGGCATCGATGGCTCCGGACTTTTAAACGGCGCAACCAAGGGCAAAGGATGTACGGCTGCTGACTTTAATCACGAGCAGCGTGAAGCATATGCTGAAACAGCGTACATGAACATCGCCCTCAAGAACCGCAGAAACGACCTTCAGAATGAAGTAGATGCCCTCGTACAGGAAAAGACTGATCTTGTCGCAGAGGTTAAGACCTTAAAGCATACCGTTTCGGAGCAGCATAAGACACTCTATAAGCTCCGTTCCGCCATAAAAGAAGCCGCAGCAGAACTTAAGGACATCCGCTCTACCATCGGCGATCTGATCAATAACGGCATCCGTGCCATTAAGCGTGCTTTCCTCAAAGGCAACAAGAAGAAAGCTGGAGAGCTTATGGATACCGCAACCGAATCGCTGCTCACGATACAGAGTAAT
>JAILPG010000197.1 GCA_024699595.1 Lachnospiraceae bacterium
ATAATAGAATCCCATCTCCTCCCAGGCAACGGGCGTTAAATGAAAAAGGGAAAGCGCAAGAAACTGCGCCTTGTCCGTTTTGAGCGGATTAAGACGCAGTGCCTTTAAGCTTTCCGTTTCATAGCTTCTGATGAAGGCCTCATATTCATCTTTAAGGTCAGCCTTCATCCTTTCACAGAACTTCTCAGGAAGCATTGATCAGATATTACTCCTCGGATTTGTTAAGCTCCATGGGCTCCATAGCAAGACCCCTGTTGATGTCGCCCTTGATATTTTTTCCGAACTCATAATCGTTGCCCGGCAGGATCGCATTTAAGATGATGCCTGCAAGAGCTGCGATCGCAAGACCCGTAAGGGTTATGGAAGCAGAACCGATATTGAAGGTAAGGCCGTTTGTAAAGCCAAGGCCACAAACAAGGATCACTGCAGCGATTATCAGATTTCTTGACTTGGTAAAATCAACCTTGTTCTCAACCACGTTTCTTACACCGATCGCGGAGATCATTCCATAGAGGACAAAGCTTACTCCGCCGACGATCGCTGAAGGAAGAGAACCGATGATGCCTGACATCTTGGGAATGAAGCTTAAGATAACCGCATAGACTGCCGCGATACGGATAACTCTCGGATCATAAACCTTACTGAGCTCAAGCACTCCGGTATTCTCGCCGTAGGTAGTGTTTGCAGGTCCACCGAAAGCTCCCGCAAGAGCTGTTGCGATACCGTCGCCGATAAGAGTCCTGTGAAGACCGGGCTCCTCGATAAAATTCTCCCCCACCGTAGCCGAAATAGCTGACATATCCCCGATGTGCTCCATCATCGTAGCAAGTGCTATGGGAGCCATTACAAGGATGGCTGTCAGATTGAATTTGCAGAGCATAAAGGGCGGCAGACCCACCCAGCTTGATGCTGCAACGCTTGAAAAATCAAGAATTGCAGAGCCGTCGGGATTGGTAACTCCCGCTGCATTTAAGATAAGTGCAAAAACATAGGAGATCACAACACCCATGAGGATGGGGATGATTTTAAACATTCCCTTGCCCCAGATATTGAAAACAATGATCGTAGCAAGAGCAATGAAGGCAAGAAGCCAGTTGGTGGAAGCGTTGTTGATCGCAGATGGCGCAAGGCTCAGTCCGATACAGATGATCATGGGGCCCGTAACAACAGGCGGCAGATACTTCATAACACGTTTTACACCGAGGATCTTTATTATCAGCGCAAGGACGAGATATAAAAGACCGGCGACAACAATGCCGCCGCAGGCATAGGGGAGCTTTTCTCCCATTGTCATATCGGCAAATATCCCGCTATCGAGATTTGCCACTGTCTGGAAACCTCCCAGAAAAGCAAATGAAGAACCTAAGAATGCAGGTACTTTGAGCTTCGAGCACAGATGGAAAAATAAAGTTCCAAGTCCTGCGCAGATGAGCGTAACCTGAATCGAAAGTCCTTCACCTTCAAAATAGAGATTTACCAGAATCGGTACGAGAATAGTTGCGCCAAACATGGCGAACATGTGCTGCAATCCCAAAATGAGCATTTTGGGGACGCCTAAGGTCTTGGCGTCACGGATCGGTTGTTGTTCCATTTTAGATCTCCTCCCTGATAAGAATAAAAGAAATGATATGTAATCCGTGTACCCCTTATCAGACCCTCGTGAATTAGAATACTACATGTAGTGGTGAGGTGCAAGCGCAAAATACAATATCGTGTGTTTTTTATTATGCTATAATAAAAGAAAAAGGAGCGCCTATGAAAGAAAAACTCTACACCATCCCCTTAAATGATGCCTTCGGTGCCGGTGATGAATGCCCGTTCTGCTACGCCGAGAGGTCACTTGAGCAGAATGCGATAGATTTTGTGCTGGGATCCGGGGCCTCATATATGGAGAGCGACATAAGGGAAGCCACTGATAATGCGGGGTTTTGCAGGCATCATCTGAAGATGATGTATGACTACGGCAATTCCCTCGGAAACGGCCTCATCCTAAAGACGCACTTTAAGAAGCTGACTAAAGGCCTGCTTGAACAGTTTGACGGGCTGAAGCCTGCAAAGAAGAGCCTCTTTTCGGGAAAAAGCAGCCAATCAGTAAATCCAGTGTCTGCCTATATTGCCGAAAAGGAAAAGCGCTGCTATGTTTGCGAATATTACAGGGGAACTTATGAAAGATATGTTGACACTTTCTTTTATCTGTTTAACAAAGATCCCGAATTCACGGACAGATTAAAGGATTCCAAGGGTTTCTGCGTGCATCATCTGGGAGAGCTCATGGAAAAAGCAGAAAAAGCCCTGAATCCCGATAAACAGAAGGAACTGTTTGGTATATTAAAGAAACTGTGTGAAGACAATTACTCACGTATCACGGAGGATATAACCTGGTTCTGCGACAAGTTTGATTACAGAAACAAGGACGCAGACTGGAAGAATTCAAAGGATGCGATCCCGCGCACAATGCAGAAGATCGCCGGAGGCTACCCTGCCGACGATCCTTACAAGGCAAACTAAGGCAAAACTGAGGAAAAGCACGCGGTCACTGTCCGCGTGCTTTTCTGTCTAGCCTTCGCCCTGGCCGTCTCCGGAGTCGTTTTTGTTTTTCCCGCCAAACAGGCCTCCGAAGAATGATTTCTTCTTATGCCTGCCGTTCTGATCCTCGGCCCCTTCAGCATACTCGTCCTGACCGTCTGCCTGAGCCCCGGCTGCGTTGTTCTTTGCTATCTCCTCCCTCATGTACTGGTCGGTAAAAGCATTTCTGTAGGCAAGTACCTCATTTACCGGCATTTCATTGGTATTTGCATTCATGTCGTACTGAGGCTCGTAATAACCGCCCGGATTGCCGTTTAAGTCATTTCCGTAATCAAAGTTTACATTATTGTAAAGCTCTGCAAGAGCCGCCATATCCTCCGGAGAATAGCTCAGATCGCCGGAGTAATAGTCGTAGCCCTGACCCATTCCGTACTGGCCCTGATTGGGATAATAACCGCCGCCTGCGGCTTCTCCCTGCGGATAATACTGTCCTGAAAGATCCTGCATATCGGGATCCATTGAACCCTGCCCGTATCCGTATCCGTTTCCATATCCGTAACCGTTATATCCGTCACCCTGAGGATAAGCATCATCCTGAGGATAGCTGTCATCAAAGGTATTCCTGATCTCCTGAGCTTCCCTGTCACCAGCGCCCTCAGTAT